>CABMIA010000068.1 GCA_902386085.1 uncultured archaeon | reverse complement strand
GCTATCCAGGACTTTTAGAGATTCTGGTTTATGTTTGCATTATGCATGAAATACTCCAGCACTTCCTTTGAAGGCCGCATGGACTGGATATCGAACAACCTGCCATAGGTCTGCTGATATGTATCCAGCCATAAGGTATAGAATTCCTAATAGGCTTCCGTGCTTGCGTTCCCCCGGGAGATCTCTGCTGATTTTGCAGAAAGTTTCAACATTGAGTCAATATAAGGCATGTATAGCTTTGCGTATGAATCTTTCCATAATTTCGATATCTGATCGAATGTCTCTGAATTGATTTCAGGTGCGCCTGTGATGTTCTCAAATATCTGTTTCTTATTTTGCCGCTATGGCAGTGTTAGAAGCTCATCAAGGATTTTGCCATACGACTTGATCCACATATCATAGGCTTCTTTATATCTTGCCGGATCAGGCTCGCCCTGGAGTACTTCACGGGTCGCCCTGGAATTCTCCTCCAGTTCGGCTATCCATGACCTGTAGATTTTATTTGATTCCTCTGCGCTAACGACGAGTTTTTCAAATACTTCCTTATTTGATTCCAGGGTCGGGATCTGATAAAATTTGCCAAGGCTGTTCTGGGACGTTTTTAACCATTCACCATAAAATTCCTTATATTTTTCCGGTGCTGCATTCTTTGAGAGTTCAGAAGCCTTCCCGAACAGCGCTTCCGTGGATTCGAACCAGGGCTTGTATAGCTTTAAGTATGAATCCTCCCACATTTTTGAAACTGCCATGTAGCTGTCAGCCCATGTCTTGGAAATATCCTTCTTTTCTTCGTTTATATCTTTTTTATCTTCAATTTTCTTAACCATATTATTTTCTCCTTTTAATTTATTTGTATTTGTTCTGCAATCGGTTTGATCAAATCTCTATCCGCCAATTTTTTTGATATCAGGCAATGAAATGTGATAATCCCTGGATACATAGAATTCGGCCCTGATCAGGGCATCATTTTCACCAATACCCGCATGCATGAATTCCGTCTTTCTTTTTTAAGACGGCTGTCAGCACATCAAATATATCCATGTCACTAACCTACCCCTGGGTTTCACCCAGCATTTCTTTTGACATTTCGTCCGTACTTAGCAGGTATCTCGCTCTTTCCATGTCCATCTCCTCAACCCTCTTCCATGAAGCCCAGTTATGTACGAGCACTTTTTTTGGAAGAAGTTTCATGAAACCAGGAACAGGTCCCAGTGTATTCTCTATATCCTCAAGAGCATTTTCGTATGACACATCGAGGCTGGCATTGTGATAGAGATAATCCCCATTTCCCGCATCAACTGTGATGTCAGCAAATGTCCCTTCATGATCAATTTGCCGGACGATACCCTCAGGTACATCTATTTCTTTAAATTCCATTTAATTCACCTTCTGATTAGTCCCCTGAATTGATTCCAAGTCTTATTCTTGAACCCATTAGAAAAGTTTCTGTTGATTTTGGGCTCAAATGCTTACAATCCCATAACTTAACATCTCAGGCTAATGTAGCAATGAATGTTCTCGTATATATAGTAACAACTTTCATGTATATTTTTTTTATAATATTAATACTATTTATGATTAATCATTATATTTACACCTAATTATCTGCAAGCAGTAACCCTTACGTTCCTTGAGAAAAGAAAACTGAACTTAAACGGTTGAAATGGGTTTATAATGTTATCCACGTGTCTCCGGGACGGTTGGTATCTATCAATACTATTGCACTAAAAAAATAGAAGCGGGAAATTCCCGCTCAATCCATTCCTTCCATTCCGCCCATTCCACCACCCATGCCTCCGGGTGGCATACCTCCAGAAGGCGCGGATTTGCTTGAAAGCACATCATCTATCCTCAGGATCATGGTGGCTGCTTCCGTGGCAGAATCGATAGCCTGTGTCTTTACCCTGAGAGGTTCAACCACACCTTCTTTCCACATGTCCACAACTTTTCCCGTGAACACATTGAGACCTGCTGTATTCTTGCCCTTCTCATGCTGATTTCGCATCTCTACAAGAATATCAATGGGGTCAAGACCAGCATTTTCCGCCAGGGTTCTGGGGATGACTTCAAGCGCATCGGAAAATTTTACGACGGCTAGCTGTTCCCTGCCTATTAATGTGGCTGAGTATTCCCTCATGCGCAGCGCCAGTTCAACTTCAGGTGAGCCGCCTCCGGCTACAAGTGTCTCATCTTCGATTGCAACTCCAACAACACGCAATGCGTCATGGAGGGCGCGCTCAGCTTCATCCACAACGTGCTCGGTTCCTCCGCGAAGAATAATGGAGACTGCCTTGGGATTGTGGCACCCGGTAACATATGTCATTGCCTCATCACCGATCTTTTTCTCTTCTACGAGATCCGCTTTTCCAAGATCAGATTCACCGATTTCCTTTAGACCGGTCAGCATCTTTGCACCGGTTGCGCGTGCCAGTTTTTCCATGTCGCTTTTCTTTACGCGCCTTACTGCGTATATGGCTGCTTTTGCAATATAATGCTGTGCAATGTCATCTATTCCCTTCTCAACAAAGACCACTTTTGCGCCGCTATCGACCACTTTGCTGACCATGTCATGCAACATCTGTTCTTCCTGGTCAAGGAATAGCTGGAGCTGGTCGGGTGTTTTTATTGAGATCTCGGCTTTTACTTCTGTCTTTTTGATCTCGAGGGCTTCGCTAAGCAGAAGTATCCTGGCATCATGGACAATCTTTGGCATGTTGGTATGGGCTCTTTCCTTATCGATTACCATACCTTCGATCAGCTCAGATGCTTCTACACTGCCGCCCACTTTCTTCTCAACTTTGATATCTTCAATATCTACTGTATATTTACCATCATCTTTATCGACCACCGCTAATATGGCATTTACCGCAAGGCCGGCGAAAACATCCTTGGACGCTTCAGCTCCTTTTCCGGTAATCGCTGTCACAGCGATTTTCAATAATAAATCCTTATCTTCCATGGTCACTGGTTTTGCAAGGGTTTTAAGGATATCTTTTGCCTTTGCCGATGCAAGCCTGTATCCGCTTGCGATGACTGTGGGATGCACTCCCTGCTCCAGGAGTTCTTCAGCATTCTTCAGGAATTCACCTGCAAGCACTGCTGCCGTTGTTGTGCCATCTCCGACCTCATCATCCTGGGTCTTGGCGACTTCCACGATCATCTTGGCTGCCGGATGCTCGATGTCCATTGCCTGGAGAATGGTCGCACCATCATTTGTGATTACGATATCTCCCATCGAGTCCACGAGCATTTTATCCATGCCCTTTGGTCCCAAAGTCGTCCTGACCGCTGCGGCTACAGCCTTTGCAGCCATGATATTGTTATTCTGCGCTTCTCTTCCTTTTGTTCTCTGACTGCCTTCTCTTAGAATAAAGATTGGCTGCCCTGCTAATTGTCCTGCCATAAATAACCTCCGTAAAAAAGTATCTTCTGCTTAATTAAGTAAGTACAAATTCACGCTTGTGTGCTTTCTGGTTGTTTGCAGTTCTATATATATTTAATCCAAGGAAAATCTATTGATATATCGGCGGCAAACTTTAAGTTTCCTATAACCAATCCATAAAGTATGCCAATTGGTGATGATGAGTTCAATAAAGGACAAAAGTATGTTGGACTTGCAAAAGAAATATTGGATTTTTTATATGAGAATAAAAGGAAAGCTTACACTATTGATGAATTAACGGAAAATCTGCGCCCGGATATAATTTCATCTTTAGGGGCAAGTGAGAAAGACCTGAAGCCTTGGGCAAAAAATACACTCATCTACGCATTGCACAGTCAAACTTTTCAATTGATCTTAGATGATCTGGTAAAAAATAATATGATCATAGCCAGATTTGTGAACAGAGAGATATATTTTAAATGCAAATGAAAAATAATGAGAAACAATATTTCTCTGGCTCTCAGTGCTCTTTTATTAAACTCTGTCGCTGTATCGTCATTCTAATCCCTGTGTAGTCTTATTTCCTCTCTGACTATCAAAATAGTGTATATAGTGTATATTAGCATGATGCCGAACAATCAGTTACCTTTACATACAGTTGAGACCTATATGATAGAAATCATGAGGTATATAATTGAATAGACAAACAAACAGTAATCAGCAGCCGGAAGAATTTAGCAGGGTTCGCATTCCGCAAAAAAGCGCGAACGAAATCCTGGGGACTGTTGAAAGCCTTTTAGGGGCAAATAAACTCCGAGTAAGGTGCATGGATGGAATGGTAAGGGTCACCCGTATCCCGGGCAAGATCAAAAAAAGGATATGGATACGGGAAGGGGACGTAATTATTATTGTTCCATGGTCTTTCCAGAATGAAAAGGCCGACATTATCTGGAAATACAGCCCTCCCCAAGTCAACTGGCTTGAGCGCAAGGGATTTTTAAAAATCTGATGCCGTGATACGGCCAGAGAGCTGCTTTTATGATGTCTCTTGATGACGTCACATTGATGGCTCTCTACAAAACATTCCAGCAAAAGGGATGGACATGCTCCGCAAGGAGTCATGTGCCAAATTTATTAATGGCATTATTGTCATAAAAATAAAATGGAGAGTAAACCGGGCGAACATTTTCTAAACCTGCGTGGTGATCTCGTAAGTTTAGAATGATACAGTAATACCAAACACAGGTGTGCGCGGAGATAATTATGGATTTGCTTCCAGCCCGGGCTTGACTCCCTTTTAAGCATCCAGGCTTTGTGATTTCGTGCCAGGCACGAAGGTTGAAGCTCAGTCTCGATTGAAGTGGAGAATTATGGCATATGCATAAGTGATGAGGCATTTCAATCATAAAGAGAAATAAAGAGGAGGAAAATGACAGAATACATTAAAATTCCGCTTGAGAGGATAGCGGTCCTGGTAGGTCCGAAAGGGAGTATCAGGGAACTGATCGAGGAAAAATCAACTGCCACGCTCAATATCGATAGCGATAGCGGGAATGTCGAGATACAGGATCCCAGGGACGCATTGAAGGGAATGCGGGCAAGAGAGGTTGTCAATGCTATAGCTGCGGGTTTCAGTCCAGAGAAAGCACTGAAGCTGTTTGATAACGAGAATCTCGTGTTCGAAAGGATAGACATTTCAAATATCGCCAGGACAGAAAAAGAACTGGAGCGCATCAGGGGAAGGATCATTGGCAGCGGCGGCAAGACACGGGAACTTTTTGAGAACCTGACCAATACTGACATTTCAGTGTATGGGAAAACCATATCGATGATCGGATATCCTGAACAGAACGCGGTGGCAAGAAGGGGAATAGACATGCTCCTCGAAGGGGCTGTTCATGCTCAGGTTTACAGGTTCCTTGAGAAAAAGAAAACTGAACTTAAACAGGTTGAAATGGGTTTATAGAACAGGGGCTTTACGTTTAGCTGAACGGTGCGCGCGTACGGTAAGGCGGGCTGGGAATCTTAATTTACCTTAATTCCGTACAGGAAGCTTTAGATGGCGATGAAAAATCTTTCATACCTGAATGCAAAGCGCGGCAGTGATTTCCTAAGAAACAACCAACCGATAAGAATCTATATGAATTCGCGCAAAACTCGGCAATGTAGTATTAGCCGGTGGCGTGTATTTCATAATTTCATATTTCATAAATTCATCTCTTTTTGTTGAAATGCTATCCTTCTTACCCCTACATTTAATAAAAATAACAAAATCTTATATGTTTGTAGGGATAAATAGAAGAATATTCAATTATGGTCGCAATCAGGAAAAAAACCGTAGGCAAACAGACATATTATTACCTTGAGCACAGCTTCCGTGAAAAAGGCAGGGTGGAGAAGAAGGGGAAATACCTTGGAAAAACTTTGCCACAAAACATTGAAGAAGTGAAAAAGCAGTTTATTTCTGAAATTTACAGAGAGAAATGGTTTGGTATTTTTGACAAAATAAGAGAAGAATATACGACACAGGAAAAAAAGCACCCTCTATCGGCGCAGGAAAAAGAACTGGAGAACTTCGCAGTCAAATTTACTTATGATACGAACAGGATAGAAGGTTCAACCCTGACGTTCAGGGAGACCTCTTTGCTGCTTGAAAAAGGCATAACTCCAAATGCAAAGCCTATGCTTGATGTAAAAGAGGCGGAAGCGCACAGGAAAGTATTTTATGAGGTGCTTGATTGTAAAAAGGATTTATCGCTTGATATCATATTGTACTTCCACAAAAAATTATTTGAGAACACAAAAAAAGACATAGCAGGCAAGATACGGCAACATCAGGTGACGATTGCCGGAAGTAGATTTACACCGCCTTTTCCTGCCGAAATATATCCTATGCTAATGGATTTTTTAAAATGGTATCGTAAAAATAAAGACAAAATGCACCCGGTAGAACTTGCGGCGCTGGTCCATCTGAAACTTGTAACAATTCATCCTTTTACTGATGGGAATGGAAGGATAAGCAGGTTGTTGATGAACTTTGTTTTAAATAAGCATGCTTTTCCTATGCTCAATATACCTTATGAAAAAAGAGCGGGATATTATAGCTCTTTGGAGCGATCTCAGATAAAAAAGGATGAGATGATATTTCTACAATGGTTTTTCAAAAGATATCTTAAAGAATACACACGGTATCTATGAAATATGGAGGAGAAATCAAAAAAGCATTAGACTCGCGCCCGAACTCAAATCCAAAATAGACGCCCTCTGGGACAAATTCTGGAGCGGCGGCTTATCAAATCCCCTATCCTCCATCGAGCAGATGTATTGATAAAATTGTAATTTTCAACAGTTGCAGGGCATATCAGAAAACGATGAAACTATTTGTGTGAACCCACCGCAAAGAGAGCGAAGAACGCATAGCGCGGCAGCGATTTTTTATAAAAACAACGAACTGACACGAACTTGGCCTGAACTGATTGAGCAGATTAAGGAGAGTAGGGAAGATTTCAAGGCTGGAAAATATATGAGACTTCGTGAACTGATATCTCTATTTGGGATATAATTCATAGCAGAATATCTTCCGCAAATTCTCTTATCTGGCTTTTATTTTCTTCAGGACAGAAAATATATAACTTTAAGAGAGGCTCTTGTGAGCCGAAAATATGAGACTCTTTTTCGATTTCGTGAAGACCATCATTATCAAGAATAAGTATGGGTGTCTCACCTGATTTAAAAAACTCATAAGAGGATTTGTATAAAGTATTCTCGATTTTTTGTAAATGCACTATAATAAAATCCTTATCACAGCTACATTTTTGGGCTAATTTTCCTTCTAATTTTTTGAAATCCTCAGGTTTTAGTCGCATTATTTTCCTTATTTTCATTGGATTTAATTTTCTAAGATCTATTTCATATCCTCTTTTCAACAGGTTTCTGTTCTCTAAATCGTTTATTAACTTGAAGGCGTTACTCTCTTTATTCGATAATATTTTTATGAAAAGCCTGTTATCATCCAACGAGAGATAGTTCTCCAAAAAATCACTACTATCAAATTTGAGTAAATCATCTCTTAAAGTCCCGTCATTTATGGCAATCTCTACAGCGCGATTTAGCATATTGTCTGAAATTGCCCGAACATGATGATAATATACCTGGGTGTGCATCAAAAACCGGGCCAGACGATAACTTTCAATAGCATCCTGCCCTTTCTTCAAAATCGCAATCTCTGACCTCTCTCCATCGACTATCTTTTGTATAGTATGAAGAATCCTTTCAAGATCGAATATACCATATGCTACTCCTGTGTGGTAAGAATCCCTCCTTAGATAATCTAATCTGTCTGCATCTATATTTCCAGAAATAATTTTGCTATTGGCGGTGTCATTTTTTTCATCAAATAAAGAAAGAACATCATCTTTCAGTCCTGCGAGAATCTTATCTATTTCACTGTCCTCTTTTATTATTCGCAGTGTTATATCTTCATGGCTGATTTCTTTTTTGTTCACGTTCTTAAGGACAGTTTCAAAATTATGGGATAAAGGTCCGTGCCCGATATCATGTAGCAACGCCGCACAGCGAACAATTTCAATTTCACCGTCACTCAGGCTTAGTTTTTCCGCCATTCTGTTCGCTATGTGAAGAACACCAAGCGTATGCTCAAACCTGGAATGGCAGGCGCTTGGATAGACAAGATGAGTGTTTCCCAACTGCTTAATCCGCCTGAGCCTTTGAACGACGGGTGTACTTAAAAGTTCCACCTCTTTATGTGTGAGCCCGATAAAACCGTAAAGAGGATCCCTGAAAAATTTTTCAAATTCAAGCATTATTCAGCCTGACAGAGTTTAATTGCTTTAAAAGTTCGACTGCAATATCAATTTGTGACGGGTCCAGTTTCCAGCCAAAGGATTCGGCTGTTAATGTTATTTCTTCAGGCGTCATAGGCTTGCCCTGTTCTGATAGGATATAATTTACTTTTGCAGCCCACGAAAGTATATTTACGTCAAGGTTTGAGGTTTTTTTACAGATCTTAACCAGGTTCACAATTTTATTATAATCATCCGGATGTTCTTTCTTAAGATATTCAATTATCTCATTGCCATCTCTGGAAATTGTATAGCAGTATCTTTTCCAGTCTTCAGAGACTGCAAATCCGGTTGTTTCGCGGGTTTCCACTTCTTCTTTCACAAAGTCAAGGTATGTAAGTTCGTGGATGGTGCTTGAGACTTCGGAACTGTATGGACCGTAGTAATGCGGCTTGTATTTTACATCAACGAGCCCAAATACCGATTCAAAATAGACCAATTTTTGAATCGCAGTCCGCCCGGGAATGCAATCTCCCGCGGCTTTAATGGTTATTAATATCGCATCCAATAGCTCCAATTTTAATCCCTCTGATAGTAACATTATATTTTATTTTATTGTATTTAAATGCTGATGAGTAGTTTAGGCGGGAGATTGTATAAACTCTGGCGAAGCGGGGCGATAGTGTTCTGATAACATGAACGGAATGCTGAGGCAGTAATCAAAAACACCGCAAAGAGCGCGAAGAACGCAAAGCGCGGCTGGATTTTTATTAAAAAATAACGAACTGATATAGACTTATTCAAGCTTATACAAACTTATACGAACTCGGCACAATGTCTGCCAGCGCTCTGGTGGGATGCAATATCATAAATTGCTCTTGGGATGATTGTATTATAGGCTATTTTTGATATTTGAGTACAGTTTTAGTAGTAACGCAGAAATGTGAGGTATCTCATATTTTAAAATATCATCTTCCTTCGAAATTATTATGATCGAATGAGCGTTTGAATTTGCGCGTTCTCTGAATGGTTTTATTAACGAAATAATTTCTGATACAATATGTTTATCAACGGTGAATTCATCCTTTTTATCTTCAATATTCATTAAAAGTACTGTAAAATTTTGAAACTTTTGATCTCTTGTCACATAATAAATTTCTAGATTTCCAGGCTGATTGGGTGGATACTTAAATCTCAATATTTCAATTAGGAGATTTTCAAACAATTTTCTGCTTAATAGCATTACCGATGTAAATAATTCCATTCGATAAGCTGTATTGATTTCATCCCTAAGTTTATTATAAAAAAAATCCTGAAAATCAATATCTACCAAGTTCGATAATTGCGTTTTTGGGGCTATTAAAGGAATAGGTTCACCACTGGTTAGAATAAAATTCTTCGTCTCTTCATTATATTCTATGCCATTATCTCGTAAATATTCTATGAGTTGAGGTCGCCATTCACTAATAAAATCTCCAAAATAATTCCAATTATTAGTTCTATCCTTTTTAACCTCATTATTTTCAAGAAGGTCTTTAATCACGACTAATCCATCTTCAAAACTTAATTTATTAAATATGCTGTAGTTTGCATCTTCTTCTTCAATTTCGAGTAAAGATAGTAAAACATCTTTAAAATTTGAACCATAATAATGATCATACATTTTGCGAACATGTGTCCATATTTTGGGATGTAATTTCATTTTTCTCATGATTTTTCTCTTTCAATAATTTGAATGTATCATCTTTTTGCTTGAATGGATGTCATATATTTTATGCTTTGAATGCAATATATCATAAGATTAACTAAATAATAGTATGTATCTTATAGAGGAGGTCTTGATGCCCTTAAAATCACTTAATTTGAATCTTGCTTGGAAACGAGTGCATGTGGATTCAAAAAAACAATTTGTTCCTGATCTTTTATATTTAAAAGATTACGAAAGGGATCTGAAAATAAATCTTGACAATTTAAAAGCGAGACTATCCTCAGATTTCCACCCACAAGCTCCAATGACAATAGATCAACCTAAATCAAATTTTTCTTTAAGACCAGGTTTAGCAATTAATATTGAGGACAGAATAGTCTATCAGGCACTTGTTGATTATATTGCTCCTATAATAGATCCTAAGCTGTCTGACTCTGTTTATTCATTTCGATTAAGTACCAAACCAAATGATCAATATTTTTTCAAAAATCAAGTTCATCAATGGAAATTTTATCGAGAAGAGAGAAGAAAATGCTATGTGGAGGAGGGATATACTTATCTTTTACAAACAGATATCACAGCTTTTTTTGAGCATATAAGTCATACTATTTTAATCGAAAAATTAGAAGAGTTCATAAATGATGATGAAATTCTAAAAGTGCTTAAGGCCATTATTGCTGATTGGTCAGGATATATAGGTCTACATGGGTTGGGTCTTCCTCAAAATTCTGCTCCTTCTTCTTTTTTGAGTAATTTTTATTTAAAGTATGTAGACGATATGATTTTAAGCGAAACTCTAGATTGTAGATATTTGCGTTTTGCGGATGATATAAGCATTTTTACTAGGAGTAAAGGTGACGCTAAGAAAATTCTAAAGGTTCTAGTGCAAATTTTAAGAGTTTTACATTTAAATATCCAAGATAAGAAAACAAAAATTTTTGATAAAACGGAAATTGAAGAACTTATAGATGAAAAACAAGATATAATCCAAGCAATTGACTATGGGATTGAAGGAGATACTATTGATCCCATAAAATTCGATGATTTGGTCAAGTTATTTGAAGAAACGATTAAAAATGCAGATGATTTTAACAAAACACACTTCAACTTTTGTATAACTAGATTTAAAAAAATAAATAGTGACTATGCAGTTGATTATTTATTGGAAAAACTCGAAGATATGCCACACTCGGCCAATATTTTTGTAGATTATCTTACTTTGTTTATAAATGATTCAAATAAAATTAAAAATGCCATTTCAAATTTTTTGGCAAATCCTGAAACGAATATATATGAATGGCAAGAGATGTGGTTTTTAATAGTATTAAGAGAGGCTGCCGCTCTTAATAAAACGCAATTAAATCTTGTGAGACGAATTTTAAAAGATCGTAATAAGCATTGGGCAACCAGAACT
Organism: uncultured archaeon; assembly: GCA_902386085.1. Lineage (GTDB taxonomy): Archaea > Halobacteriota > Methanosarcinia > Methanosarcinales > Methanoperedenaceae > Methanoperedens. The sequence continues at coordinate 10,349 of CABMIA010000068.1, read as the reverse complement.
TTTGCATTTCTTGCATTGGGAAAACATGGAGATGAATCAGACAGAGAATATATAAAAACACAGTATATAAATGAAGATAATATCTTTGTGAAAAAAGCAATTCTTATAGGTTGCCATAAAATGAATAAAAAAGAAAGAAATCTATTTTATGAGACTATGGTAAAAGAGAAATATCCTGAGTTAAATCGTCTCGTAGATTATTTAAAATCTAAGGACGGTTTATAATACCTACTTGGAGAATATAAATGCAGAAGACACAATTTATTAATGAATTATCCATAGGTGATGATGTAGATAGTCTTTTTTCGATTAAATATAAATATAATATTATTCTATATAAAAATGGTTTCATGTTTTTGATGGGATTATCTGATAGAACGGGTGATATTGAAGCTATTTATTGGGGTGGAAATGAAAAAAATTCCACTCAAAATGTGCATGAGATGCTTAAAGAAGGAGATATTGTTCATGTTACTGGAAAGGTTGGAGAATATAAAAATAAATTAAAAATTGATATAAAAGAAAGCAATATTGACCTCGCCAAACAATATAATATAGAAGATTTTATTGTAAAATCGAAAGAAAACGTAGATGCCCTTCTCTCACATATTTTAAAGATTAGGGATTCTTTGCACGATGGATATTTAAAAAAACTATTAAATGATTTCTTGACCGATCAAAAGTTTATAAAAGATTTCAAAACGGCACCAGCTGCGCTAGCTTATCATCATGCTTACACTGGAGGTTTGTTAGAACACTCTTTAAATGTCGCAAAAATATGTGAAACTTTAAGTGAAATATATCCTAATAAAATGAATAGAGATTTAATGATTGTCGGAGCTATTTTACACGATATCGGCAAAATAATAGAATATAAAACTACGACGAATATCAAAATCACAGAAAATGGAATTCTGTTGGGTCACATAACTTCGGGGGTTGATATAGTTTTAAAAAAAATAGAAAAAATTCCAAATTTCCCTGAATTGACTAAAAATAAATTGATACACATTTTATTAAGCCATCATGGTAAGAAAGAAAATGGATCTCCGATAGAACCATCTTTTCCAGAAGCTGTCGCAGTCTATTATGCAGATGAGGCTGACGCGAAAATTAAACGATATATTGAATTAATAGAGAAAGCTAACGGGAGTAAAGAGTTTTATATATACGATTCCAAAATAGGAAATATTTTTACTAAATAAAAATCTTTATAGGAGAAAACTTAATGCCCGCCCGCTTCCGCATGCACCGCCGCATACCTCTCCGTGACCAGCGCCCTCTTCAGCTTGAACATAACCCTCTGCTTATCGAAATTATACTGCTCTGCAAGCGTCTTGATAAGCCTCTTCTTTGATGCGCCTTTTAAGCTCATCTCTGCCATGATGCCATCCACGAATTCCTTGTTCGGGTCGGCTTCCTTCTTTGCTTCCGGTTTTGCCTCAGCTTTCGGTGCCTCTGAAATTTCAGTCGAGGCTTTCGCAGTTTCCTTGGCCGCTTTATCTTTCGGCGCCTCTGGTTTTGCCATTGTTTCAGGCTGAATTTTAACCGGTTCTTGTGGTGCTTTCGGTTGTAATTCTGCTTTTGCCAACTGCGTCTTTACTTCAGATTGGGCCGCAGCAACAGCCTTCTGTGCCACTGGTTTTGCCGTCATTTCAGGCTTAATTTTAACGGGTTCTTTAGCTTGTGGCGCTTTTGCCTCCGGGTCTTTTTTTGCAGGCGGTACTTCTGATTGCGCCTTAGCAGCCGCAACAACTGCCTTCTGGGCCTCTGGTTTTGCCAGTGCCTGCAACGTGGCTTTAGCTGCTTCTTTTGCCTCTTTCGGCGTCTCGGATTTTACTGTCTTCTTCTTAACTGCCTTTTCTGCCATGCCAATCACCTCGATATCTCAACAGGGGTTATACTTCCCTTCTCTATTCCGAACCTGTTCCCGGTGAGCAGGATATTATCCTGCACAGGCGCCACCTTGAACTTCTTCTCAATAGTGCTGCCATTGGATTTTATCTTGAGCGTCCCTCCTTTCAGGAGCTTGAGCGCCCTCACGGTATTGAGGTTCAGCTCCACGAAATCATTGTCGTCAGGCAGGCCGAACCACATGAACGGGTTGTACACGCTTACAAGCGTAGTTTTTGCTTCAGGCGGTTTTGCCGCTGCCTGGATTGCGCCGTATGCGGGTCTATCGTATTTCGGGATTAAGAATTCATCGACTGCTTGAATGCCAAGCGCCTTTTTCACAGCATCGTGCAGGGAATCGAACTCGAATTTAGTGCCTGCAATTATACCGAGCGCTTCGAGCCCGTTTGTTCCTGCACCTCCAAGCGCCTGCCCCCTTCCCTCGTTATTGATAAGAGTGCCTTTTTTCCTATACAGTGGTTCATGGGCTATCACCACATTTGCTTTTGCGGTTCCTGCACTTGCATGTCCGGTCTGGATTATCAGGTTGGTAAGCTTTGAAAGTGTCTCTGATGGTATCAGCGTTGACGGATCGGATTCCAGGCAGAACAGAGTCTTTACCGTCCCTTTATTGATATCTTCAACAAGCTGTGCGAATGACTTTTGTTTTGCATCTTTTGACAGGACATATGCGCCTGTGGAGTTCGCGAAGGGTTTGAGGAACGTTACTTTCGCGCCCGCGTTCTTAGCAAGTGAAAGCACGCTTTTTACCTGTTCTGCATCCGAAAGAGGATGGAAATCAGAGATAACGAGCGAATCTTTAGTGAGCTGAAGTTTTGAAATATCGGCAGGTCTTATATTCTCATCTGCAAGAGGCAGGTCTTTCCACCAGACAGAGGTTATTTTTGCTCCTTTCTTCTTCGCCGAAAGAAGCCGTCTTACTGTCAATGGATACTGCTCATATGGGTCGATGAATAAAACGATATGCTTTGCAGCCTCGATTTCTGTGTAAGGTATCCCGACGCTGAGCGTCAGGTACACATCCTTAGGAAGCGCATCGAAATTTGCTCCTGTACATAAATATGGTACTGCAAGTTTCTGGAATGCAAGAACCTCTTCGCATGTGGTATTTCCGAGTGATAAGAATGCAACAGATCCCTTGCTAGCCGAAATTCTCCTGGCCGCCTCTTTTGCCGCCTCTTCAGGCGTTGTTTCCTTGCCCTCCACCATAGATTTTACAGGTTTATACAGTCGCGGGAGGCTCATACCGAACCTGCACAGCTTTCCTGCATTGGCAGGTGATGATTTCCTGAAATCCAAGTCAATAGTGCCATTTTCTCGGATATACAAACCGCAGCCGAAATTACAGCCCGGACAGATGGTAGAATATGCGTTCATAGCTCACACCTCCAGCTTTGCCTCAAAGAACGGCGGCTTTCTCATGTCCATACCGGGTTCGTACTTTAGCTGTTCCTGCACAGGATTCGCAAACCGCCTGTACAGCCTCGTGAGCGGTATATCCACAGGGCACACATCTGCGCACTGCCCGCACCCGATGCATGAATCTGCAAGATGCAAAAAGCGCACAAGGTGATACATCGACATCCTGTAAGCATCCCCGCGGAAGTGGAATTCCGTGCACTTTGAGACATCGCCGCACGAGCATGTGGGGCACACTGCCTTGCACGCGCCGCAGTCGATGCAGTTCTCAAGCTCTTTCCTGAAATACTCAAGCCTGTTATCCATCGGAACGAATACTTTATCCTTCCATTTCTTGCCCAGCCCTTCCATGACGCCTTTTATCTTGGAACGCGCCGCAACACCTTTCTCATCTGGTTTCTGGACCTGGATATATCCTGCATCAATGGCATTCTGAAGGAGCTTCGCTCCCTTTTCCGAAGTTATTTCAACGAATGTGGCTTTTCCGGCAAGGTCTCCGGTCACGCCCCAGTTCCCGCAGGCAATATCGGCATTGTTCGGGATTTTTATCGTGCAGTAGCGGCAGCTTTCCCGCCGTCCGTATCCTTTCTCCTCAAGCTCATCAATGGTTATTGCATGCTCCTTCCCGTCCTTTGTCTCAAAGATGAGTTTTCCTTTCTCTATTTCCTCGCCGTGAACGTCCTCTGGCTTTATTTTATACATTACTTCAAGCATCTCGCGGGTCACAACAGGATGCATCGACCCTCCGCAGTTCAATCCCACGATGAACGTATTATCAAGATTTATCGCATTGCGCTTGCCCTGCTCGATGATACCGCGTACATCGCAGCCTTTTGCAGGAAGGGCCACTTTCAGGTTCCTGTTCGCGATTAGCTTTGCAAAGTTACTCGGAACCGAGTGCAAAGAGCCAGCCGAATTCAATACTTCATTCACATCTGAAGTTATTATTGGAACAGCTTCGAACTCGTTCATCTTCTTCAGCACAACAACAGCATCGACCAGTTTCTTTTCAAGCGCAGCCGCAAGCATCGAGGTCACAAGGCCTCCTGAGCCTCCGCGCTTCCTGACATCTTCTTTTGTTGACCAGCCGACATACATCTCGCCTTTCTGCATTACAATTTGATGAGCCGTTTTAATGGTTTGAGAATCTTGGCTCATCAAACCACCCCCTCAGGTTTCAGGGGACTTGGCCCGATCTTTTTTATCTGCTCTGTCACATCGCGGATGAAATTGGCGAACTTTTCTCCTTCGCTTGCCGATATCCAGTTAAGCTGGAGCCTCTCTTTCTCAAGCCCGAGTTCCCGCACCACATTTTCAAGGAATTTATATTTGATCTTGGTCTTATCATTGCCGTTAACATAGTGACAGTCGCCTATATGGCAACCCGTGACAAGCACCGCATCCGCACCCTCAAGGAACGCATTGAACACATGCAGCGGATCTATCCTGCCAGAGCACATCACGCGTATGATACGTGCCGACGCTGGCTGCTGGAACCTTCCCATGCCCGCGCTATCAGCGCCCCCGTAAGAGCACCAGTTGCAGCAGAATGCTACGATCTTGGGTTCCCAGCCATTCGTTTTCGGCGCGGCAGCGGCTTCGGAGCTCATGCAACTACCTCCTGGAATTTGAACACGTTCTTGACCTGAGCGAGCACCTGCTCGTTCTTGAAATGGCTCTGCTCAAGCGCGCCAGTCGGGCACGCGGTCACGCATGTACCGCAGCCCTTACACAGCGCCTTTACCACATTTGCTTTTTTAATCCCCGTATTTAAATACGGGGTCTCATCCATCTTAATGGCCTGGAACGGGCACATGGGCAGACATACACCGCATCCAGCGCATACATCGGGATTAACAACGGCAGTTATGCCTTCTGTTATTGCTTTTTTGTTCTTGAGAAGAATGGTCGCGCGGCTTGCGCATGCGCTGCCCTGGGAAACCGCGTAGGGAATGTCCTTCGGGCCTGAAGCAACGCCTGCAAGGAACACGCCGTCGATGGTGGTATCAACAGGCCTGAGCTTTGGATGGGCTTCCATGAGCAGGCCGTCTGCGGCTTTTGATAATTTTAATAACTGCTGTATCTGGTTTATGCCCTCATGCGGGACAATACCTGTGGCCAGTACCAGCAGGTCGAATTCAAGATTGCGTATTTCATTTGCCAGCGTATCTTCCACGCGCACTTTGATATTTTTTGTAACCGGGTCTTCTTTGACTTCAGATGGTCTTCCGCGCAGGAACTTCACGCCAAGGTTCCGCGACCTGTTATAGGATTCCTCATATCCCCTGAAGGGCGTCCTGATATCCATGTACATTATCGTATGGTCTGTCTCAGGGCGCTTTTCCTTGAGCAACTGGGCATTTTTGATGGTGTACATGCAGCACACGCCTGAGCAATAGATATTGGTAGCCTTATCGCGCGAGCCAACGCAGTTTACGAATCCCACGCGTATCGGTTCTTTGCAGTCCGAGGGACGTACAACGTGTCCGCCCGTAGGTCCCGCAGCGTTGAGCAGGCGCTCAAATTCCATTGCAGTGATGACATTATCATATAACCCGTATCCGAAATCATGCCTAGGTTCAGGGTCGTATGTCTTGAAGCCGACCGCGCCTATTATGACTCCAACATTAAGATCCGTAAAACCTGGCTGCATATCATAATTAATCGCGCCGCTCTGGCATGCCTTGGCACACGCCTTGCATGAGATGCAATTCTCCTTGTCAAGCACAGCGCGAAGGGGCACTGCCTGCGGGAACGGAACGTATATAGCTTTTCTTGTTCCGAATCCTTCATTAAAATCATATGGCACCTCAACAGGGCAGACCTCGCTGCACTTGGCGCATCCCGTACACTTTGTGACATCAAGATACCTGGGTTTATGCTCGACTTTCACATTGAAGTTGCCCACGTACCCGTCCACGGCTTTCACTTCTGAGTAGCTCATTATCTTTATGTTCTTGTTCCTTGCCACCTCTACCATCTTGGGACCGAGGATGCAGATGGAACAGTCGTTCGTGGGGAACACCTTGTCAAAGCGCGCCATCCTGCCGCCGATCGAAGGCTCTTTCTCAACAAGATATACCTGGAATCCCATATCAGCAAGGTCAAGCGCGGCCTGCATTCCCGCAACGCCAGCGCCCACTACAAGAGCTTTGTCCGTGACCGGCACTTCGCTTGCCTGCAGGGGTTCAAGGAGTTTAGCGCGCTCAACTCCCATGCGTATGAGGTCTTTTGCCTTCTCTGTTGCTTTCTCCTTCTCCCACATGTGTATCCATGAGCAGTGGTCTCTGATATTTACGAATTCAAGGAAGTACTGGTTCAATCCCATCTGCTCGATGCATGCGCGGAACGTGGGTTCATGCGTTTTTGGAGAACATGCCGCGACCACGACGCGGTTAAGATTGTGCTCTTTTATTTTATTCTGGATATCAGCCTGACCCGAGTCTGAACATGTGAACTTGTTAACAGAGGTGACCTTTACGCCGGGCAGTGTGCCGATATACTCTGCTACTGCTTTTGTATTCACGACGCCTCCTATGTTCACGCCGCATTCGCATACGAAGACGCCTACCCGTTTTTCACCGCTATCCTTATTAATGTCAGTACTTTTTGACTCAGTACTATCGCTCATTTCTTCACTTCCTTGACAGGGTTTTGACCCAATTTCTTAATCTCTTCTGTAAAATCCCGAATAACTTCTGAAAATCGCAATCCTTCACTTGCCGAAATCCACTCAAGCCTGAGTCTCTTATCAAACCCGAGTTTCGCCAGTGCTTTCTTGGTATTATTGATCCTGACCTCTGCATTCCTGTTTCCGTCGATGTAGTGGCAGTCCCCTATGTGGCAGCCTGCCACAAGCACGCCGTCCGCCCCGTCTTTTAAAGCCTTTATTATAAAAGCCGGTTCGACCCTGCTTGAACACATGACACGCAGCACCTTCACTGTCGGAGGATACTGGAACCTGCTCACCCCTGCAAGGTCTGCACCGGCGTATGAACACCAGTTGCAGCAGAACGCGAGGATATTCGGCTCCCACCCATTTCCTTTGGGCGCGGCCGCTTCTGCACTCATACCGTTACCTCCACAACACCTTTCTCTATGGAAATGCTCTTTACGCCCTTGTCAAAGGCATCTATCGCCTCGCCTATCTCTTTTGACGAGAAATGCTGTGCAGTTATGGCTCCTGCCGGGCATGCGGCCGCGCAGGAACCGCAGCCTTTGCACGCGGCGGGATTGATGCGCGATTTCTTTGTCATGTACGTGACCTCTTCAGCTTTGACCGTTACTTCCTGCAACGATGGGGCATTATAAGGGCAGACTGTGACGCATGTTCCGCATCCTATGCACCTTGCCTCGTTCACAACTGACACCGCGCCCTCGGTCTCAATGAACTTGCGGGAGAGGATCGTGCAGGCACGCGACGCTGCGGCGCTTGCCTGCGATATGGCTTCTTCCATGAGCTTTGGCGCCTGCGCGCTCCCGCAGAGGAATACACCGTCAGTGGCAAAATCCACAGGCCGCAGCTTGGGGTGGGCTTCAAGGAAGAACTTGTTCTTATCGAGCGGTATCTTGAAAAGCTGGTTTATCTCTTCATTCTCACCAGCAACAAGCGGCGTGCTCAGGACAACAATATCTGAGGCGATCTCGATATCATCGTTGAGCATGGAATCATGTACGACAACCGAACTGCCCTCTACTTTTGGCGGTTTTTCAGCATCGTATTTGATGAATATAACACCAAGATCCCTGGCAGTCTCATAGAGTTTTTCCATTACGCCGTAAGTCCTCATGTCACGATAAAGCACATAGACATTCGTGCCTGTACTTGCTTTCTTTATTCGGATGGCGTTTTTGACTGCATCCACGCAGCAAGTGCGCCCGCAGTATTCACGTTCCTTATTCCGCGCCCCGACGCACTGGATCATCGTGATAGTCCCCGTATTTAAATACGGGGTCTTGTCGCCTTTTCCGAGCATTTTCTCAAACTGCGCCTGTGTGACAATTCGGTTATCCTTGCCGTAATTGAATAATCCTGAAGGTTCAAAGTTGTGCGCTCCTGTCGCCACAACAGCCGCACCGAAATCAACTTGCTTTTCATTTCCGTTTGAAAGTATAACTCCCTTGAAGTTGCCAAGATATCCTTCAACCTTTATGAGTTTAGCTTCATTTACGACCTTGATATTCTTATTCCCGTTGACCTTCTTGATGAGGTCTCCTAACACATCGGCCGGCTTCTTGCCGTCATATAATTCTGTCATATCCCGCAGCATCCCGCCAAGTTCTTTTTCTTTCTCTACAAGCGTCACGTTATAGCCGTTATTGGCAATATCAAGAGCAGCCGTCATACCAGCTACGCCGCCGCCGAGTACGAGCGCTTTATTTATGAGAGAAACTTTTTGCTTGTAAAGCGGCTGGAATAGGGCTGATTTTGCAACCGCCATCTGAACGATCCCTTTGGCCTTCTCGGTAGCCTTCTCTTTCTCTTTCATATGCACCCATGAGCAGTGCTCGCGGATATTGGCAAGTTCGAAAAGATATGGATTGAGCCCAGCCTCGCGGCAGGTGTTCTGGAATAACGGCTCGTGGGTTCGCGGGGTGCATGATGCTACGACAACGCGGTTAAGATCGTTCTTTGCTATTGAACCTTTTATCGCGACCTGCGAGTCTGAGGAACATGCATACAGCATCTCCTGGGCATGTGCGACGCCAGGCAGCGTCTTTGCATATTCCACCACGGCCGGGACGTTCACAACGCTTCCTATGTTAATCCCGCAGTGGCACACGAATACGCCGATGCGTGGCTCTGGAGTGAGCGTTTTCTCTTCTGGGAACTTTCTTTCTTTAATAAGGGTTCCCCTTTCCCCGGATAATAACGCGGCAGCCTTCGATGCTGCGGCGCTTGCCTGGGCGACCGTATCGGGTATGTCTTTTGGTCCCTGCGCAACTCCGCAGACGTATATGCCCGGAACGCTTGTTTCAACAGGATTCTCAACCGTTGTGGCGATGTTCCCGAAATCATCGAGCGCAATTCCTGAAGATTGTGCAATATTGCGGGTTGAATCCACAGGATCAAGGCCGATGGAAAGGACAACCATGTCGAAACCCTGGTTTTTCACTTCTCCGGCGTTAAAATCCTCGTATTTCAATGATAAAGCGCTATTTGAACCTACAACGACTTCAGGAGGGCGGGAGTTGATGTATTTAATGCCGTATTCCCTCTGTGCCCTGTTGTAGAACTCTTCAAAATTCTTGCCGAATGCCCTTATGTCGATATGGAATATTGTGATATCAAGCTCAGGATCATGCTCTTTTGCGATTATGGATTCCTTTGTGGCATACATGCAGCATACAGAGGAGCAATGTTTCCTGTCGATGCGCGGGTTTCGCGAGCCAACGCACTGGATGAATGCTATCTTTTTCGGGACTTTGCCGTCTGACTGCCTTGTCACATGGCCCTGCGTTGGGCCGCTTGCGCTCAATAAGCGCTCGAACTGGAGCGATGTAATTACATCAGGATGGTCGAACCTGTACTGTCTGAGAGCCGAGGGGTCAAATGGCTTGAAACCTGTTGCGAGCACGACCGAGCCCACATTAAGTTCTATCTCTTTATCTTTCTGCTCATAATCAACCGCCTTTGGCCCGCATACCTTCTTGCACACGCCGCATTTCCCTTTTGTGAGAAACATGCAGTGTGCGGCATCGATCGTCGCAACCCTGGGGATTGCCTGGGCAAACGGGATATAGATGGACTTGCGCTTGCTCATGCCTGCATTATACTCGTCAAGGACTTTTGACGGGCATTTCTCAGTACACGAACCGCATCCCGTGCATTTTGTCTCGTCCACATAACGGGCTTTTTTGATCACTTTGACGTTGAAATCCCCGGCTTTTCCTGAAATGGATTTGACATCGCTGTATGAGAGCAATTCGATATTGGGATGCCTTCCTGTCTCAACGAGCTTGGGAGACAGTATGCACATTGCGCAGTCATTGGTCGGGAATGTCTTGTCAAGCTG
>CABMIA010000067.1 GCA_902386085.1 uncultured archaeon | reverse complement strand
TTTCGTACACATTGCCCATGTTTACAAAATTTATTGCCTTCTCTACTTTTATTCTAATTTCCTCTTTCATCTTCATAGCTTTCTCATAATATTCCAGCGCTTTATCAAGCTCGCCTCTGATTCTATACACACTGCCAATGTTTCCATAAGCTGCTGCCATCCCTTCTTTACTTCCAAGTTCCTCGTCAAGTTTCAAAGCCTTCTCATAATATTCTAACGCTTTATCGAGCTCCCCCAGACGATAGGATATTATTCCCAACTCATTCAAAATATTGCTCTTCTCTCTCTTATCCCTGACTTTTTTAAGAAGATATTCATTTATCCTCCTCCTTCTAAGTAAGTCCTCTCTATCTATGTAAGCTAAAGGATTGGCTAAAACTTCCAGCGCTTCGTAAGTAAATCCTTTCTCAGCCTCTCTAAATTCGTAATAATTCCCTCTATACCGCCAGAAATCTGGCGCTTTTCTTATCACGCTCTCAGAAAATGCCTGATTGTAAAATACGACATTAGGAGTATTCGCTTCATAAAAAAGTTCTCTGAAATTATTTAATGTATTAAGTAAATCTTCAGTTGGTTCTTCAGGCATAACCCACATTAAAACATCAGCACCATCGAAGTCCTTCTTTTTCAAAGTAGAGATTATTTGCTCACCATTTTCTACATTAAAAACTTTTGATGAGAATCTCCCTCTTAAAGTTTGAATAATTCTTTCTCGATATACAGGAGAATTCACCACGCACAGTATCAGGTTCCCTTTACCTTTTGAAATCTCAAGTTCAGTAATTAATGTGTCAATCTCCTCTACATCTTCAATTATTTCTTTTTCCATTTCTCCACCAATGGCTGAAGTAAAAGGTTAATATCACACCATCTCCCCTCTTTATCCTCATACTCAACAGCGGTCAGGCTGAAAAGAAGTTCACGTGTTATGGAATCGTCAATATTCTCATCACGGGCTTCCTTTTTATGGGAAATTTCCAGAAGTCTCTTTTTATGCGCTTCGGTAAGGGTCCTGTCAAATGTTCTCCTTAATTTCTCCAGCACTTCGTTTATTTCTTCTTTAGTTATCTTCTCTTTCTCTTTCCTGTGTGCTTTTATAGTCGCATCCCTCATTACAGAAATGAACTCAGAAGTTTTCCCAGTAGAAAATATGGCTTCTTTCAACGCATCTTCTTCTATCAGGCTTAAATCCATCCTACACTCTACCAACTGCTTATAAAAGTTGAAGTTTTCCTCATTTATCTTCTTTCCATCTTTGCTTTTTAGAGGAAGTTGCGGAAGGATTACATCATCATCAAAGTCATGCCGAACGTTCTCATAATAAGGATTAAAAGCAAGTGGTATTGGAAATGTATAAATGACAAAACAATTCGGTTGTATCAGTAACCTGTAATTTTTATAGAAGAAATCCTCTGCCTGCTGTCCTCGCGTTAGTTTATCAAGGTCGTCAACAACTACGACAATTCTCTTGCATGCTTTACTTTCTACTTCTCTAATAAGCCAGTTAAGCTTTTGGATAAGATCGCTGATTTTTGTCTCAAGTTCTTTTCTTACATAATCCCTTGTCTTCGCTTCTGTTCCTAATTTCAGTACTATAAAATTTGAAAATGAGATTCCAGCTTTGCTATAACTCGCTATATCCTCCTCTGATACCTTTGTAATTTTCATCACGAATTCTTTGAAATCATCCTCAATATCTTTTTCCAGCTTAACCTCTTTCCCCGCAGTATCATAGATTTTCAAAGCCATTGAAGCGAAGAAATCCCTGAACTCAAAATCACTGACATTCAATTCATTAATTGAATACCTGACAATGATGAATTTGTCTTCATCAATCAATCGAGATAGCCTGTTCAATTCAGTGCTTTTTCCACTACCCCTGAACCCAAGAAAAAGGTATTTTTCAGCATTTGCAGCATGTTCAATCCTGTCTCTGAGTTCCTCTATCGGAGAAGGCGCCCCCGCAGGTCTTTTCACATAAAAATCCTCGAATTCCTCAACCGTTTTTAGAGGTTCCACTACAAAGTTGTTATAAGCTTCGATCAGGTTTCTCGCTTTTGGCATTTTAATCTATTTCTAATATTTTCTGTAATCTATTTATTCTTTCACTAATTTTTTAAGAATTGTAGCTATTTTTCCCGATCCTTTTCTGCACCATTTTCCACGATCCCGTGATAAGGAAGCTCTCTTCCATGTTCTCGATCATCGTGACGAATTTATTCATCGGCACTGAAAACGTAAGCATGTCTTCGGGAACAAACGGGCGCGCGGAAACGTCAAACATACCGAGAACGCCCCTGGGATTATCTGAATCTTTTTCGATATACGGATACTGGACAATGGTGGCACATCCTGCGCCAAAAGGTGAAAACACCCCGTTAGGCTCAGCCATATCAAAACCGGCAAGAGTAAAAAGACCTGAGAGAACATCGGGTCTTGCAAAGAATATCACGACCTCAGGATTATCCGACTCCTCAAGCATATCCCATCTCTTGAATACGATATACTGCGCAGGCGCTTTGAACTTAGGTATTTTTTCCATCAGCTCAATGACAAGCTCAGGGGTCTTTTTATAGCGCTCGCCCTCAAGTTCCCCGGGAATCCCACAGGAAAGGAAAAATTCAAAGTTCGGCCTGATATTTTCACTAAAACCGAGGTATCTTTTTCCGCCGAAACAGCCGACAGATTCGATATTGAAGGCGAAAGATTTGCCCTTTCTGATGTTTGACACCGCGCCTATCACGCATCTTGATACAGACCCGGGTTTAACAAGCTCGGCATGCCCTTCCTCATCTGTGTAATAAAAAGTGATCGGAAGTTCGGCATTGTTGAAATATTTTTTCCAGAGTTCAATGAATTTTTGTTTGAGTTCTATGTCCATATGTTAAATCTCCTGATTATTTTAAGTAAAATATCTGCCAGATAACAATGAAGCTTACTATATATGTTGCCGACATTTGGAACGAGCCCTTTTAAAAATATAGTTAAATTCTTAGGTACAAATGCCAATATAAAGCCTCCTTCATGGAGGAACCAATATGAGATTCATAGCGTTTTTGTTAATCGTGGTAATGTTGGCCGCGCCTGCATTTGCAGAAGACTGGAGCATGTTCAAAAAGGATACGTTGCGCACAGGGTTTACAACGGATGTCCTGAATCCGCCGCTTACCCTTAAATGGACTTCAAACCTCGGGTCTGAAACGGATTCGTCCCCGGTTGTCGTGGATAACGTCCTGTATATCGGGTCTGATTACGGGATCCATGCACTTGACGCATCATCCGGGAGGGAAATATGGAGTACTCAAACCCCGAGTTTTATAAGAACCGTTCCCCTGGTTGTCGATGGAACCCTGTACATTGGAGGGGAAGATAAGCGATTCTATGCAATTGATGCTAAAAATGGCGCAATAAAATGGATTTATAAGAACTCTACAAACGGGTATCTATCTTCTGCGACCATAATTAATAACATTGCGTACGTCGGCTCAGAAGACGGCTACCTCTATGCATTCAACGTCCAGAGAGGAGAACCCGTCTGGTATGCACCTACAGGAAAAAACGTTGACTCGTCTCCTGCCGTTTCAGGAGGGACGGTTTATGTAGGAAATGATAATGGTGCCGTATTCGCTTTTGATACCGCAAGAGGCAAAGAGAAGTGGCATTATTACACAGACGGGGCGCAAATTAAGTCTTCACCGTCGCTTGAAAATGGAATTGTATTCATCGGTTCGAATAGCGGGTATCTCTATGCACTGAATGCAACCGAGGGTACTCTCAAATGGAAGTATTCAGCAGGAAGCAATGTGGAATCATCGCCTTCAGTAAAGTCCGGTGTCGTTTTTTTCGGATCGAAATATTCCAGCTTTTATGCGCTGGATTCTGAGACAGGAGCCCTTAAATGGAAATTTGAGACTGACGGCTACGTTGATTCCTCACCTGCGATTTCAGATAATGTTGTCTATTTTGGTGTAAAGAATTACATAATGGCCCTCGATGCTAATACCGGGCGTCTCCTCTGGGAAAACTCAACAGGAATGGATGATAAGGATACCATTACATCGCCTGCCGTCTCAGGAAATGTGCTGTATGCAGCAACCCACCGCGGGATCGTGTACGCATACTCATCCACAGAGCAGGCAACTCCCACGCCGACAATAAAAGAGACAACAGTTGTACCTCCAGCCACACCGACTGTGACCCCTCAGGTTACACCATCCCAGACAAAGAAGACGCCGGGATTTGAATACACTGCACTGATCCTGTTGATTACTATTCTGATAAAGAGAAGAATATAATAAAAAGATAATGATTGAAAATATTTATAAACAAAGACAATAATATATAGCCATAGGTGCATTCGGCATCGCAT
>CABMIA010000066.1 GCA_902386085.1 uncultured archaeon | reverse complement strand
CATGCATGAATTTTATCTCATAGGCAAATTGGGATATGAGGGCAATCACAACGATCAAGAACACTCCATATCCCGCGATGAAGCTTAAGTAAATAGAGAGAAGCAGCGAGATCGCGAAAAAAGTTATTGAAAAGGTGAGAGCCTGCCCGGGTTTTATTTTCCCGGACGGTATGGGCCTATCCGGGTGGTTTATTTTATCGTTCTCGTAATCAAGATAATCGTTTATCGCATTGCCCGCGATCCCGAATAAGAACGCGACAGAAAATCCGAGGAAAACCGGCAGGGCAAATTTGTCTATGCCGCTGCCAGCTTCAATCAAAGCTGACGTGAACACGGCCAGCCCGATCATCAAAGAAGTGAGGGGCCGGCCTAAAGAAATGTATGGGTTCATCCACCCGGTTTACGTTCCCTTGCCCTTTATTTCCTTGGATTTCGGCCTGAGACCGGTATAACCGCATTTTCTGCATCTGGTTGCACGCGTCGAGTTGCGTGCGTTGCACTTCATGCAAATCTTCATGTGTAAGAGTACTTTTTCCGCTTCCGGGAATCTTGCCATAATTTACCTCTGTTTGGTGAACCCAAAGATATCCATTTTTAGACGGGTTCCTCAAAGTGGAATGCCTACATTAATGTTATCAGATTTAACCCTTTGCTCATAAAGAGCTTTTCCTCTCCTCGACCTGCCGGACTATCTGGGGATAGTTGCCAAATACCGCTGCCAGGTCGATGGTGCATACGACATCCACGATGCCGACAGCAGCTACCGGGTTCCCGTCTTTATCGTGTATCGGGGCAACCACGACCGGTATTCCCTTGTACGCACCTTTATCAGGGATGGTATGTATCGCACAGTTCCTGGCAAGAGCTTCCTCGAGCACAGGACCTGTATAATCCATGTCAACCGCTTTACCCTTTTCAAGCCTTACTCCCTTTTTATTCTTGCTTCGCATTGTGACAGGCAGAGAAAGCAGTTCATGGATCATTTTCGCAAAAGGAAGGATTTCTTCACTTGAAGAATCATCTGATATACATAGTTCGGACATTCTCAACACTCCATTCTCTTATAACAATCCTGCTTTACTTTAATTAAGTATTAAATAACATTCATCGGATAATATTTTTTCCTTTATCTCCCCGCCAGGCTCGATCTCCTCGAAAATCTGTCCCTCGAAAGAATATACCTCTGCTCCCTCAAGCCATGCATCAGGCATGAGCCCTGCTTTCATGCACGTCTGGCACGGGAATTCCGTACAATCGAATCCGTGTTCAACAGCAACCTGGGGAAGCAGGAGCCCCTGGCACCTGCCCGCTGCAACGATCAGCCCGTGCCTTCCGATTACTATCTTCCCGGGGAGGTCTTTAGGTTTTGATTTGATCTTCTCCGGGACTGTAAGTACGGTAACCTCGATGACCAGGTCATCAATCTCTTCAGGTTTAACAGGGTAAAAGCGCGGGTCTTCCTGTGCAGCATTGATCGCAGATACGACTATCGCTTCCCCCAATGGTAGAATGGGATACGGTCTTCCTATACATCCCCGAAGCTCCTTTTCCATGATAGTCCCATCAACATGGATATTCAACGTAACAAAAACACCGCGTTTTTCTTTAAATACCGGCGGAAGATTATCCGGCTTGATCTTCTTTTTATTTTTGAGGCATCCTTCTATGGCTTTGCGGGCAAGTTTTACTGCGAGTTCTCCCTCTGATTTTGTAAGCATCATGGATTATTACACAATATTAAGCATAACTCTTTTGGTTTGACGAAAAAACAACCCGCAAAGGATCGCAGGCAGAAATAGACCCTTTTTACACCAAATTCAATCCAGCTTAAGGCAAAAAATTAATTCTGGCATAAATTTGGGTATAATCCTGGAAAATTCATTTAAGTATTCAGTACATAAATGTATTTTGAGGAACCTGAATTCCTATCCTATCCAAAAAAATTCTACTTTTTGGTTCCTCAAACAATTCCATCATGAAGTCGCTTTTTCGATTGAAAAGTCTTTCGATTTTGTTCTGGTAAAGCGCGATAACCTTAGAATAGGAAAAAGGCAGGTAGAAATAGAGCCCGTTTAACACGTTCTATGATACCCATGCACATGTATATGGATAATCTTATAAATTATTATGATTATAATTATGATCTGGCAGGAGCATCTTTTTATTCCTTCCTATCCTATCCAACCCCTATCCTATCTCCTGCCCAACTTCCAACTCCATATAGCTAATATTCGTATTCTCAGAAAATGATAATGGTCGAAAAAACTAAAACCCCTTAGGCAATATAACATCTTGCGAGGTTGGCAGAGATAGATTTACCACACCATACCAACACCTATCCCTAACTTTTTTAATTGCCAACCTCCTTCATAATGCTTTAGCGCATTCACCGTATTCTCTTGATAACCCTTCCATGCTCATCTATCTCCCCTCTCTTGACGCGGGTGCTTGATATAGGTAAACCATCGTCTGCGAGGACATAGTCAACCAGCACTATTTCTATCTCTTTCATGCCTTTTTCCCTGCGGATGCTGTTTATTTTCAACGCCATCTTGTGTGTCTCAGGGGATACAACAAGATAATCAAAATCGCTGTTTATGGTCGGGCCGTACGGATCATCCAGCTTCACTATTACCGGCGTCTTCCCCCGGGAGAGGATAAATCGCATTACTGCGTCGTAACGTGAGTGATAATCCCCTATTTCATGAGTTTTATTACTTGCCATTTTATCTGAAGTCAACCCCACAAGTAATTCACCACTGCGACTTAACTCGCAGGCTTTCTCCAGGAGGGCCTTATGGCCGTCATGAAAAGGGTCAAACGTCCCTCCAACTGCTACACGCGCCATAAGTCCAGATTGGTGAGGAAAACGATAAGGGTATCTTTTAATATCACCTGTGCGATTTTAGGGGGAGATGAAAAAGAAAGGTTTTTCAAATGAAAGGGTATGCATAGCATACCACTATGCCAGGTGAAGAGGGCATCGGTTTATGAATGAAGAGACAATACACTGGGCTGATGTCATCGCGGAAAACGTACTTGCAAGAGGTAAAAAGCACACCGTAGCCTCAGGAATAACCCCATCAGGGGCAATCCACATAGGCAACATGAGAGAGGTCGTAACAGCCGATACTGTTTACAAGGCGCTCAGGGACAAAGGCGCGGATGTCCGTCTCATATATATCGCAGATACACTTGACCCGCTTCGCAAAGTATATCCGTTCCTTTCAAAGGATTATGAGAACCATGTCGGAAAACCGCTTTCGGAAATCCCATGTCCGTGCGGCGGCCATAAGAGTTATTCAGAGCATTTCCTTCTTCCTTTTATTGAGGCGCTGCACACGCTCGGTATCAAGCCTGAAGTTTACAGGGCAGATGAACTCTATAAAGAGGGAAAATATGTCGAAGCCATCAAGAAAGCCCTTATCAACAGGGATACAATAGCCCGCATCCTTTCTGAAGTATCAGGACGTGAGCTTGAACCTGACTGGAGCCCGTTCAATCCGATCTGCATCGAATGCGGGCGGCTGAACTCGACAAAAGTAACAGGGTTCGATATTGATAAAGAAACTGTGGACTATGTATGCAAGTGCGGCTCAGAAGGCACTGTATCAATGAAAGGGGGAGGCAAGCTCACCTGGCGGGTGGACTGGCCTGCGCGGTGGCCGATATTCGGCACGACTGTGGAGCCTTTTGGCAAGGACCATGCCACGGCTGGCGGTTCGTACGATACCGGGAAACGCATCGCACGCGAAATTTACGATTATCAACCCCCCTATCCGATAGTGTATGAATGGATCATGCTCAAAGGCAAAGGGGCAATGCACTCATCAACGGGTCTTGCGATCTCTATTAATGATATGCTTGAAATAGTGCCTCCCGAGGTACTGCGCTACCTGATCATAAGGCAGAAGCCGGAAAAACATATTGAATTTGATCCGGGGCTAGCCCTTCTTAACCTTATAGATGAATACGACAGGGTGGAGGGCGATAAGCGCGCGTACCAGCTTTCACAGACAGAAGGAACCGGACCTTCCAAGATTCCTTTCAGGCATATGGTGACTGCGGTACAGATAGCAGACGACAGGGGTTTTGATTACCTGCTGACCGTGTTGAAGCGTACTGATTATGATACCTCGGATAAAGATGCGATAAGGCAGAGGGCGAACAATGCAAGGAACTGGCTTGAAAAATACGCCCCGCCTTTCGTGAAGTTCAAAGTGCAGGAGATGCTTCCACCACAGGTGAAGAGTTTCACGAAAGAGCAGAAGCTGGCGCTTTCGATACTGGCAGATGAGCTGGAACAGGGGATGAGCGGGCAGGAGATCCACGATAATATGTACAAAGTCGCAGAAGAGACGGAGCTTGACGGGAAAAAGGTATTTGAGACGGTGTATCTTGCGCTCCTGGGACTAAAATCAGGGCCTAAGGCCGGGCATTTCCTTGCTTCGCTTGATAAGGATTTTGTTGTGGAAAGGTTTAAGGAAGCGAGTAAATAATAGAGTTATATCGACTGCTATAGAAGATATACAACAGAATGTGCTTTATATGGCCAGAACCTCGGTAAGAAAAGCCAATGAGAAACTTTTATTAACCCGAACGTTCTACAATATAACTGGATAACTGGATAGGAATCGCAATGAATAATCTCAAATGCATCCTCAAGAGTGTAGCAAAGATTAGGGTACTTTTAGTTTTGGCAGCATTTTTTATTCTTTTTTTTCCGGGCGTTTTAGGTGCATCTCCGAATGATGCGTGTTTTAATGGCGGATGCCATATATCTCCTGCTCCGAGGCCGATTGACCAGTCTCTGTATAATTCTAATCCCCACAGTATTGTTAAGTGCATTGATTGTCACGTGAACTCCACCAGCAATGCAGACCCTAACCACGGCCTGTTTATAAGACAATTGAACGGCTCAAATATTACGGGGCCGCTGACAACAAAATATTATTCTCAAAATTTCTCCCTTTGTTATTACTGTCATAGTGAATCTAAAATAGTGGGTATTTTGCCCTATTATAATGTTTCATATTTTCATGTGAATCCTTCGATTTTTGTTACAAGTATAGGCACCAATTTTATTAATAATCTTTCTGCAGGTTATTATGATGGCAATACCGACTATCCTACCAATATCCACTGGAACCACCTTGATGATTTTGGGAGTGTTGGTCACGGTATGGGTGGGATGTTTGATTTTGATAATGATGGTAAAATAGATATAACAGATTCTTACATATCCTGTCCGGCCTGCCATAATGTCCATGGAACGAACTATCCCAAGATGACGAAAAATGCCCTTGCTATTACTTACAGTTCAGATCTTAATGGGACTTTTGGGTATATCGGGAGCAACTTATACCTTAATCCTGGGAGTGACTTATTCTGCAATGGATGCCACGTAAGTGGCACCACTTTTAAATATTAAATAAATGAAATAAATCTCTTTGAAGACTGCATCTCATGCCATGTTGATGGTGTACAGAATGGATTCCCAGCAAATGTCAACAGGACCGCCTTTGCCCAGGGCGTCCATGTCAATATCAACACAACTGATGGATTTAATCTGCTGAACAACAGCGACTGCTGGACATGTCATTATAAAAAAGATATGAATAAAAGCAATATTTACCAGTGCGCTGATTGCCATACTGGAAGCGGGACTCCACAAGCACTGCAGGCTCCAAAAGTAAGAACACATTTACCCAGCGTTACCAATTATTCATGTACGGATTGCCATAGTAAAGTTGTGGTAAATGCCGGCCCTACGGCTGCTAATGTCACTGCCCATTATGCAATAAGGCCCACAGTGCCCACATCGAATTATTGCGATTATTGCCACGGCCCGAATGCGACCTCTCCATTCCCTGCCAGGAACAAGACGATTCCACAATTCGCCCATGATGACCCGGGCTGGGATGGTAATGCAACATGCAGAACCTGTCACACAAATTCCAGCGTATCAGCGGACCCACTGGCTAATGATACTTCTTCTTTCCACGAGCTGACCACCGAATATGGGGATGCATTTAACGGATCTGTAAAAGCAGATTGCGTAGTTTGCCATGTCCAAAAATCACCCCAGTTCGTGGCGGCGCCAAATCCGCCGCATGATATTTCAGGCATGGCAGCTCCGGATTGTTATGGCTGTCATGGGGTCAATGTCCCGGGTACGGAGGCGCAGAAGCTTCACAACCCGACTCCCACAACCACAGGTGGTTGCATTGCCTGTCACTCTAATAATGCAACCAGATATTATGTAAATAAGAGTTTATTTGCACTCCATGCTAACGTTAATACCACAGATGGCATGAATAACGTCACGGATGCTGATTGCAAGACATGCCATCATGGTGCGGCAGACGGAACAATGGGTATGAAGTTGGGCGCAGCAAATAGCAGCAATACCTATTTTTGTCAGGATTGTCATACATCCGCAGGCACAGGGCCAACTCATCCCAGTGACCCGAATCTGATTAAGGATGGATTAAGCCATGGGAAAACTGACTGCCGATGGTGCCATTTAGCAGGCGACTCACAACCAAGACCGTTATCCTCACAATTAAGATACCACCCTAATGGACCCAGGGGAACAGCCGCCGGAAAGAACTGCTTGAGTTGCCATGTATCTGCAAACCTCCCGGATCCGCCTTTCCATGCACCCGGAGAATCTCATGTGAGCGACTTAAATGCTTGCCAGGAGTGCCACAGCAATGCAGATAACCATGCCGTGACACCTTTAACTCAAAACACTCCGCCTTTGGTCTCAGGTTTATCTGTATCCACACAGATTACATCGGGAACCCCTTCACAAGTTCAGTTTACAGTTTCCGACCCCATGTTGCAGATCGCAGCGGCACAATACCAGGTAACCAATTCATCCGGTATAGTTTTTGACTGGACAAATATGACGGGAACGTTTAACTCAAACAGCGTGACAATAAATGCCAATATAGATACATCAGGTCTTGTGGGGAACTATACAGTAAACGTTAAGGGCATGAAATCAGCACCCAGGACAGATCCATCTAAACCATATTATCCATTGAATGGCCAGTGGAGCAGTATCAGTAATGCTCAGCTAAATGTTATTCAACCGACAGGATATGACAACGGGACAGTTTACGGTACTTTAGGTACTGATATTGCAGGAGCAACGGTATCCACAAATACAGGTGTTTCAACGATCGCTAATTCCAGTGGGTTCTATTCATTAAGTTTAACAAATGGCACCTATCAGTTAACTGCGAGCAAAGATCCTGAATATTATCCAAACAGCAGCGTGTTTGTTACGGTTACGGCATTTACTACAATAACACAGAATATAATTCTGACTCCAAAACCAACAGGCAATATAAGCGGTACGGTTACGAGTAAGTAAAAATATACCTCTCTAAAATAAAAAAGAAAAAACTATTT
>CABMIA010000065.1 GCA_902386085.1 uncultured archaeon | reverse complement strand
GAATGTTCCGATCATATATTATCCCGAATTACTGGGGCTTGCCATGGGCTTTACAACAGAAGAACTCGGAATGGACATGCACAGGATAGATGCTGCTGAATTCCTGTCGAAGTGGGATTCGAAATACAGGTATCTTAAGACACTGCGCGAGGTATTTGACCTGCCTGCAATCAGGAAATGTTACGAGTGCGGAGCATGCGTAAATGACTGCCCGGTCGTTAAGATAAACCCGGAATTCAATCCGAATGAGATAATAGGCAGGCTGCTCTCAGGCGAGCTTGAAGCGGTGATTGGATCGCATGATATATGGCGGTGCGTTGACTGCTATACCTGTTATGAACTCTGCCCGCAGAAAATGGGCATGAACAAGATATTCGATAAATTGAAACACATGGCTCTTGAAAAGGGAAAGGGACCGAAAGGCTTTGCAGCCAGCATAGAGATGTTCAGGAAAGAAGGAAGGCTTGGCGAACCGACATCTGTGCGAAAGAAGCTTAAACTTCCCGAGCCCCCTAAGAGCGGGGCTGAGGAATTAAAAAAATTATTGCTGATATTAGAAAAAGGAGAAGAAAATGAAGTGTGATGGAATACCATCCGGATGTGCAATTTCAGGAATGATGAGTGAAGATGGCAGACGCATTGACGGCAGGATCATAATCAAATCCATTGCCTGCATGCATGACCGTTCAAACGGGCTTGGCGGAGGTTTTGCAGCCTATGGTATTTATCCGAACCGGAAAGACATGTACGCTTTTCACATGATGTACGATAATATCGAGGCAAAAGAAGCCACAGAAGAGTTCTTCAAGAATGTCTTCAACGTGGACAAGGATGAAGCCATACCCACGCAAAGGGAGAACGGGGTATCGAACGAGCCCATACTCTGGAGATACTTCCTTGAGGTTCCTGAAAGCAAACTTGAGTTTCTCTCGGAGCGGGATTATGTCATGAAGACCGTGATGAAGATCAATTCAGACATCGAAGGAGCATTCGTAGCTTCAAGCGGGAAGAACATGGGTGCGTTCAAAGGCGTCGGGTACCCCGAGGATATCGGCAGATTCTATAAACTCGAGGATTACAGCGCATATATCTGGACAGCACACGGCAGGTTCCCCACTAACACTCCTGGCTGGTGGGGCGGCGCCCACCCTTTTACGCTTCTTGACTGGTCTGTTGTGCACAACGGCGAAATATCGTCCTACGGGATAAACAAGCGCTACCTTGAGATGTTCGGGTACAAGCTCGAACTCCGTACCGATACCGAAGTCATTGCATATATGTTCGATCTTCTCGTCAGGAGGCACAAGCTTCCGCCTTCCCTTGCAGTAACTGCACTTGCTTCGCCTTTCTGGAAGGATATTGACAGGATGGAACCTGAGAAAAAGAAGCTCGCCACCCTGGTAAGGCAGGTGTACGGGAGTACGCTGCTGAATGGCCCGTTCAGCATTATCATAGGGCACAACAGGGGAATGATAGGTCTGAACGACAGGATCAAGCTGCGGCCAATGACCGCGGCGCGCAAGGATGACATGCTGTACATGGCATCCGAAGAATCGGCAATCCGCGAGATAGAGCCTGACCTTGACGTGGTTTGGAGCCCGAAAGCAGGGACAGCGGTTGTAGGTACACTGAAAGAAGAGGTGGAATAATGGAATCACAGCTTCCTGCGGAATTCGTAGTGAATGTGGACCATGAAAGGTGCCGGCGGTGCAAACGCTGTGTGATCAATTGCAGTTTCAGCGCCATCGAATTCAAGGATAAGGTTACGCCTAACCACAGGCTGTGCGTTGCATGCCACAGGTGCGCCACGTTCTGCCCCGAGAGCGCAATCACAATCACGGAGAACCCGCTTGATTATAAGTACGGTTATAACTGGTCGCCTGAGATCAGGAAAAATATCCTGAAGCAGGCCGAAAGCGGAGGGATCATTCTTACTGGCATGGGCAATCCCAGGCCGTATCCCATATACTGGGACCACATGCTGATAGATGCCTGCCAGGTGACAAACCCTTCCATCGATCCGCTGCGTGAACCGATGGAGCTTCGTACATACCTTGGCGCAAAACCCGAAGCTATCGAGTTTGAAGGTGAGCATGACAACATCAGCCTGAAGACCGAGCTTGCGCCCCAGGTGAAGCTGGATATACCGGTAGTGTTCGCTGCAATGTCCTACGGCGCAATAAGCCTGAATGCGCACAAAGCCCTTGCTATGGCTGCGAGGCGCATGGGAACACTGATGAACACAGGCGAAGGCGGGCTGCATGAGGATCTTGCCTCTTATACTGACAGGATTATCGTGCAGGTCGCATCTGGAAGGTTCGGGGTGACGAGCAAATACCTGAACAACAGCGCAATCGTGGAGATTAAGATCGGACAGGGCGCAAAACCGGGTATAGGCGGGCACCTCCCTGGAGAGAAGGTAGGTGAGGATATTTCAAAGACGCGCATGATACCTGTGGGCACGGATGCATTATCACCCGCTCCGCATCATGATATTTATTCCATTGAAGACCTCTCGCAGCTTATATATGCGATAAAAGAGGCCACGGATTACAAGAAACCCGTGTCTGTCAAGATAGCCGCAGTTCACAACGTCGCAGCCATCGCAAGCGGTATAGTTCGCGCAGGTGCGGATATAGTAATGATAGATGGATTCCGCGGAGGCACAGGTGCTGCTCCAATGATTATCAGGGATCATGTAGGTATTCCGATCGAACTTGCACTTGCCGCTGTTGATGATCGGCTGAGGCAGGAAGGGATCAGGAACCGGGCATCCATCCTTGTTGGCGGAAGTATCAGGCAGAGCGCGGATGTCGTAAAAGCCATAGCCCTTGGCGCTGACGCCTGCGTTATAGGCACTGCTTCGCTAATAGCCATGGGCTGCCGTGTATGCCAGAAGTGCTACACAGGCAACTGCGCATGGGGCATAGCGACACAGAAGCCTGAGCTCGTGCGCCGCCTGAATCCTGAACTCGCCGCCGACAGGCTGTGCAACCTTCTTACAGCATGGGGTCATGAGATACAGGAAGTGCTGGGTTCACTTGGCATAATTGCAGTCGAATCGCTGCGGGGAAGCAGGGAGCGCCTGCGCGGCGTGGGACTGCCCCAGGAGACGCTTGACATACTCGGCATCAAACATGCGGGGATAGGACAGTGAAGCTTATGATTAATTTTTATGATACACCGCAAAGAACGCCAAGAGCGCAAAGCATAGAACAGCGATGCAGAACACGGATGACACGGATTGGACGGATTTTCACGGATGATGCAAACGCAAAGGGCAGAAAGCGAGGTGTCGCTTTATGAAAATAGACGCAAAAGGCCTGCATTACAGGCCGATGAATAAAATCATCCGAGATGCGGTTGCAGCAGGCGAAAAGGAATTCGAGCTTGACAACGTGGGCGGGCAGAGGTATATCGGGACAGGATTGAACGAGCCAGTTAAGATCACAATTAACGGAACGCCGGGAAACGATCTCGGGGCTTTCATGAACGGGCCGAAGATCATAGTCAACGCTAATGCCCAGGACGGCATTGCGAACACCATGAACGCAGGCGAGATAATCGTCCACGGCAATGTGGGCGATATCATAGGCTACGGCATGCGCGGAGGGAAGCTTTACATCAAGGGTGATGCAGGCTACCGCGTCGGGATACACATGAAGGAGTACAAAAAACAGGTTCCCGTCATAATAGCAGGCGGTACTGCCGGCGATTTCTTTGGAGAATATATGGCCGGCGGGTTAATTATCCTTCTTGGCATGAACGGGAAAAGCCCGATCGTTGGCGATTATGTGGGAACAGGCATGCACGGCGGTGTAATGTATATCAGGGGAAAGGTTGACCCCTATCACCTTGGGAAAGAAGTGAACTGCCTTGAGTTAAACGAAGAGGATATGAAGCTCATCGGGTCTTATCTCAAGGAGTACTGCGAGCATTTCGGGTTTGATCTTAATGAAGTGATGAGCGGGAAATTCACAAAGCTGGTTCCGCTTTCGCACAGGCCGTATGGGAACCTGTATGTGTATTGAACTCAACATGCCTCAAAGTCAGTCCGTGAATACTAATCCATCCGGCATATAATCCTCCAGGGTCAATAACAGCACTCCCTTCGTTTGCGCCTCTTTTTTCATCCTGTCCGTAAATCCCGACCTGCTTATCAGCCCAAAATACTCCTTCCTGTCGTGATCCCACTTAACATACCCTGCTTTTTCAACAAGTTTGAAATAAACATCGGTATCGGCTTTGCTATTCTCCCACTTGCATTCACAGAAAAGAATCTCTTTTGTATCATCATTTACTGCAACAAGATCGATCTCGTACTCATTCTGTCCCTTAGGAGCCATCGGGATTTTGCCCCACTGCCTGCCGAGTTTCCGGAACCGGAACGGCAATTTCTCTTGCGAGTTGAGATAAATCAACATCTCTTTACCGATTTGCTCGAACGTCTCTCCAAGAAAGGCATCATAGCTATTTTTCACGTCATCGATTGCCGGTTTTTTATCTCCCTGTTCAATTTCATCCCTGTGCGATAAGACATATCGGAACCAGAATCTCAAAAAACTATCTTCGATCCTGTAGATAGTCTTTTTCGTTGTGGGTTTCTCAAGCACCGGATGTTCTTTTCTCACAAATCCGAGCTTTATTATTGTATCCAGATAATACGGCAGGTCTTTGGCTTCCAGATACGATTTGGAGGCAATTTCCCCGGGTCTGGCTGCGCCTTTTGATATGGCAAAAAGGATATTCATAAAGGTCGCGGGTTCTTTCAGTTCTTCCCGCAGCAGAAAATCACCTTCCGAGTACAGCACTGTTTCTTTTGCGAAAAATATATTCTGTAAATTTTCAAAATATGATTTGTCCGGGTCAAAGAATAATAAGTAAAAGGGAACGCCACCGGCTGCGCCGTATATATTCACTATTTCAGGAAGTGGCTGTTCAGAGAAAAATTCCCTCATGTGCCTGAACAGCATGGGTTTTACCTGCATCTGACCTGTCCTCCTTCCGTAAAGCGGGCTTGAATGGGACAGCGTGCTTTTCTCCATCATCGACACGGATGAACCGCAGAGAATCAGGTGAAATGAACCTGTTTTGAGTATTTCATCAACTATCAACTGGAATACCGAAGGGATGGAATCGTCCACTTGAGCAAGATATGAGAACTCATCAATAACTATTACCAGTTTTTGTCTTTCGCTCCATTTTGTTTTTATATATCAGAAAACCTCATCAAAGGTTTCAAGGTCTGGCTCGAAATCATTAAAGAACTGAGCAGCTTTTTTTCTCAGCCTGTAAAGATTCGGTTTTGTTCCCCGTTTATCAGCCAGAAAATAGATGTTGGGTTTATCTTTCAGAAAATTGCTGATCAATTCGGTCTTGCCTACACGGCGCCTGCCATAGATCACTGAAAAAGAGAAATTCTCGGACAGATATTCCCTGTTCAAATAAGCGCTCTCTTCATCGCGGTCGATAAATTTTCGGAGCATAATCATTATAGTCTATATCCGAATTATTTATAATTATCTGAAACTTACCTTAGGAACTCCCTTCCAGCAGCTTCTCAATATTCTCAGCCATGCGCCTTTCAAGTTCCCCACGCCCGAGAGCATCTCAAGCTCTCGTTCACCTCCTAAAGGCGCTCCCTATGAGGTATCCTCTTATACCCAACCCAGCCCGTACATATCCTTCAACCCGTGCCCGGTAGCAAGCACCACAACAGTCCCTTCCAGCCTCTTCTTCATCACGCCTGCATAAGCCACTGCGCCACTGGGTTCGACAAAAATCCCGTTCCTTGCGAGAATATCGCGCGCCGAAAGTGCCTCATCATCGCTGACCCGCAGCGCCTCGCCGCCGGATTCGCGGATTGCCCGGAGCGCCGCGATACCGTCAATAGGATCGCCGCATGCGATGGCTGTTGCTATTGTTTTTGGATCCTGCACCGGGATTACTTCCCCCAGTTCATTCTCCCAGGCATGCACCACGGGCGCGCAGTTCTCGACCTGCACTGCAATAATACGGGGTATCTTATCCGTTATCCCGACAAGCGAAAGCTCCTGGAATGCTTCATAAATGCTCCATATCAGGGTGCCGTTACCGACTGGCACTACCACGTAATCAGGCACATGCCAGTAAAGCTGGTCTGCTATCTCAAAACCGATCGTCTTTGTTCCTTCGCTGCGCCAGGGATAATCACCTGTCAAGAATGAGTCGCTGTTTGAGATCACATATTCTTCTGCCCTCTTCATTGCGGCGGAATAATCGCCTTCAACATGTATCGTTTCTGCGCCGTATGCCTTTATCTGTGTTGTTTTTTCCTTACCCACGATATCGGGAATAAAGACGGTGCATTCAAGCCCT
>CABMIA010000064.1 GCA_902386085.1 uncultured archaeon | reverse complement strand
GAAAGTGGGAGAAGGTAAAGGAATTCGGGAGGCTGGCAGGTGACCTGAAACCGACCGTATTTAACATCTCAAATATCTGGCTTACAGACGATCGCAGGATAATAATACATCCTGCATACTCGAAATTCGCCACAATGGTACTGGATAAGATCGAACTCGATGATTCCAGGCCTGTACCAGTTGAAGTGAAAATACTCAAACCCTCATATGCCGACCTGCACCATGGAGGCTCGGATTCGTACATTTATCCGAACCTGGAACACAGGCTCCATGCAAGCGACACGATAAACAGGGACTCCCTGGCATCCTATTTCTACGGCAATTTTACAAAATACGGAAATGTCCTTCCGCTCCTTGGGGAAGCAGATGACAGGTTTGTTATAATGAGACACGGTGATGAACTGAAGCTTGAATTTCCTGCGATGGTTGAAAAAGCAGGCAGCAGGAGAAAGTTTTTCCTGTATGCCGATGTCTATTATTCAATAAAGAAAACTGTTGACGGGACTTTTTTAAGGGACACCCTTGGCCCGCTGCCATTTCACGGGATGAGCAGGTACCCGTATAATACATCAGTTGAGAATTATCCGTATGATAAGGAACACCTGGAATATCTAAAGGAATGGAATACCAGGATTTGCGAGAAAGGCAGGAATTATTGTTACGATGCAACGGGTAAGGAAATCGACACCGGAATTGAAACACTCCATAATTTCCTGTCTCGTTATGGATTTATCCCGGGCGAACCTGCGGAAAGAATCCCGGGAAACGGAAGTGAGGAAATTCATCGTTCCCTGAACACCAACTATGTCGAACTGAAAGTAAATAACCAGGTAAATATCGGTGCAATTACCAATCTTAATGCTTCTTCCGTTACCTCGACAGGTTCGTTCATCTCATGGAATAACGATGTCCAGAGCGATAACCGGGTTTACTATGGTTTGAACGAGGCGGATGTTAATAATTTCACAAACGGGAACTGGAGCGCCTGGAGCAACGGCACCATTAACGTGAATATCAGGCTGTCGGGCCTCCAGGCAAACGCCACGTATTATTATAAGCCGCAGAGTTGGTATTCCGGCTCATCCATTTCAACTTCGGCAGGTAATTTTACAACTCTCATGCCAGGCGCCTGGACAAGCCCGGCTGAATACATGGTCAGCCCTGCGGGATGGACGGGTTCACCAGCAAACTTCCGTACAGTTAATATCTCAGCAGTACCAAGGAACGGCAACGGGCGGTATATTCCAGGACTTTCACCTGAGGCTGTTATTTATAACAGCGCAGGCACCGAGATGGGCAGGGCAAATCTAAGCGGTGCTGGCCCTTATTTTAACAATTTCACGCTGCCGGATTATCTGGATGAAGGAAAATATATCGTAAGTATCACGGGCTACCCGTTCGCAGGTGAATTCAGTGTTCTCAAATGGGCTTGCGCCAACTGCCATGTGAATAATTATCCCTCGAATTTCACAGCCGAATATTTGCATCCGAAGCACCAGGACCCTACGTATGTACATACCTTCCATCCTGATCCTTACGGCGGTGCAGGATGGTATGTGGATTATACAACAGAATGTACATCCTGTCATTCATTATACGGTCCTCCGTTCTGGGTAACGCATCCGCAGAACAATTCATGCAGCAGTTGCCATTTATCCCGGCCCCTGGTCTGCGAGAACTGTCACAATGATATAACAACGAACAACAGCTATCTTTCGCCGCGCTACGGCATCGATAAACACGCAGGCCAGGCGTGCGGCAACTGCCACGGTACCCTGACATCCATGATCACAAAACCGAGCTGCCCGACATGTCATCCAAGACCGGGTTCAAACCTCACCTCGGTTCCGGACTCCATAGAGAACACTACCCATTCTACACAGCAGACCGTACCCTGCGGCCTGTGCCATAACCGTGAACATGATGTTAAGACCCTCACACTTGAAAACAAGGATTGCAAAAGCTGCCACACAGGCATAAGCCATGACGGGGGGGACAGGTGCACCTCATGTCACGGGAGCGATCCGCACAGGATATTAAAACCCGGAGGTCCGGCCTGTCTGGGATGTCATAATACCACAAATCCGCGCAACTTCAGCAACATTCATTTTATAGACGGCGCCAGCTTCTCGATGGGAGTTCACGCCAGCATGAACAGCAACAATGCCTCTGGCTATGGAATAAACGCAAGCTGCTGGGCATGCCACAACTCAAGCGGGACTGTAGTCGCCAATAACTCGCATCCGGACAGGAGAGACACGCCCTACATCTGCACGGACTGCCACCTTGCGGGCGGGAATAATTCAGGTGCGTACAATGCCCCGATAGTAAGCAATCATTACAGGAACGGGACAAGCATCCGTGCCCTGGATAACAAGACAAGCGACATCGCTTCCTGCATACAATGCCACGAGAACGTAAGCGAGATGATCATCCCCAACACCGACCCGGATTACGGCCTGTTCGCCGGGGACGGGATAGGACCCACAGGCGGCAATACAAGCTTCTATCATTACGGCAGGCCCAGGAATGATCTACGCATCCTCAATTCAGGAATGGCGGACAATTGCAGCTACTGCCACCAGAACGCCAGCAGCGCATTTGCAGTAAATATGGCAGACCCGGCTTACAACTCCAGTATATCCAACCACAGCCTGCGTTATAACGCATCAAATCCGGGATGCACTTCACAGCAATGTCACAATACAGGCTGGATACACAATGCCACACTCACCAAGCCGAACCTGACATTACCCAATTCCAGTTTCTGCCTGGGCTGCCATGGGGATAACGGTAATGGCAGCACCAATTTCAGTAACATGACTACAGGCGTCAGGGCAATGCATAACAATTCTGTAAATTGCACCGAATGTCACCTGAACAACTCCAGGTCCATCCATCCGATGACATACCTGCAAACCAATAATAGTTTTAACACCAGCAATTCATCCGCTGTAAACTGTCTCACCTGTCACACGACAACGGATGTGGACTCAACAATCCTGCGATATCCGCCCAAGATCCCACTTTCTCCAGCACACAGCGATAAGGCCTCTAACGGTTCCCTCTGGACTTCAGGTCGTTACTGGAATTCCAGCAATATGGTAACAGCATGCATATACTGCCATAACGATACCAAACACAATGCGACAGCACTGGGGAGGCTGGCAAACTGGAAAGGCAATAATACAGTCAACTCGACCATCTCATCCGGGAACTGGTGCTCAGGCTGTCATTACAGCGGATATTCAAGCGGTGAAGAAACCTATGGCAATATGAGCGCATCTTTTGTCTCTGCCGGGCTTGCTGTCCCGCCAGAGATCACAAACGGTACTTATGCCCCCTATAGTTTCCCGCGCTATTACAATCACTCCCTGACAGATTACAGCGATGCGACGTGAAGGCTCTGCCATGGAACAAACATTTCTTCAGGGGATAACATGACAGCACTTGCGCATAACATAACGTGGGGGACGTGTACTGCCTGCCATTATTCGTTCGAAGCATTTAACAAGACGATAAGGCCTGACAGGTACGTGAATTCTACGATGTTCAGTGCAAGTCCCCACGGTTCACTGGAATGCCAGAACTGCCATACCAGGGGGCATAAGAACGTCGGGGCAAGGAAGGCATGCGAGGACTGCCATGCAATTCAGCAGAATCAGTCAGAAAGGGACAGGCATGACATTACAAGTGATCCATACAACTATAAAGTAAATGGGACATCGGTCGTAAATATAACTGACTGCACGATATGTCACGACCCGACGCTGTACAGCAATTCCGTAAACACATACGGTTACAATAAGACTTACGACTGTAACTACTGCCACACATATCCTGACAAGACGTATCCATGAAACGGGCAAAAAGAAAATATGAAAAAGAGCGATAAGAAAAAAGTTGCTGCAGCACTTATTTTCCTTTTACTTATAAACATGCCCTTTACTACATCCGAGCCCTATACGGATACTGAATATTATACTGAGACGCAGCCTTATACTGACATACAGTTCTACAATTACACGGTGCAGGAACCGTATGTAGAAAATGTATCTGTTAATTACACAGTAGTTGATACCGGGAACACGAACACGGGTCGCGGTTCCGATATATGGGTCACGATAAAGAATACAGATACGGAAAACGGATATTTTGATATTGATTTTTATGCTACGGTTCCTGGCGAAGGGATCCCTATAATCACCGAAATGCCAGTTTCAGGGTATTATATACCAGCTGGAGAAACAAGAACCGTTAGAGCCGGTTTCAACGATACTGTCCTGCAGTTCACATATGCAATATCGCCGCCTGCCAAAGAAATTACGAAATACAGAAATGAAACCAGGCAGACAACCTTGACAAAATATCGCAGTATCCAGAGATCCCGTGAAGTAACGAAAATAAAGGAAGTCAGGCTGTCTCTGTTCCAAAGGATCTTACAAATGCTGTAAATCCATCCATACAGGATATCTTAAATGTCCAGGACAACCCTGGCAGTCCACGCTTTCCCTGTTTTTTTCACTTCATACAGGTGATATGTAACCGCTTTTACATCCGATCTCAGCATATGTTTTTCCTGGTTGATATTTTCACCAGATACTCTTGCCCTGAGCTCGTAAGCTTCATTTTTCCTGACCGTCACTTCAAACCTGCTGAAAAGGACAGCCTCGGCATCCTTCAGGTAAACAAGCTCAGAGAGCCAGTCAAAAAGCAGACCTTCGACTGATTCGTTTTTCAGCTCTATTTCTCTTGTTGCTGCTGGCTCCACGGTTTTTGTGTCAACCATTACCTGAAAGGTATCGATCGCAGCATCCCGGTACAGCTCTTCAAGGTTCCTTCCCTCAACCTCGAAGGCCGCGTCTGCGGTTGCAACGTCTTCAAGATATCTGAATGCCATATTTTTATATTATATCTGCGCTTAACGAATAGTTTATGGTACGCATGAAAATTGCAATGAAGAAATATAATGACGATGAATTTTCCCTGTGCCGTGCGGCCGAGTTCGCCGGGGTTTCAATACAGCAAATGGCAAAATACATTTCCCGGCGAGGTATTCCATTTTTGATGGATTAAGCAATTTCCAAGAATAATATAGTCATGAAATTATAATAAAAATATTTCGAAAAACTTTTATACACATCAGGCGCACGCTGGGTGATTGTGCTCCCGTTTGGAGATGTGCCGGAGCATCAGGTGTGGTGTGAAAAATGGAGTCTAATTATATTTGCAGAGGGCGGGCGGGGGCGGAGTCGATAATGTTGGATAACGGTGTGTGCTGATTATATGATTATTTCCTCTCACTATGAGCCTGCGAACAAGCAATTATGAAACGTGAGATTTTAATTGAGTGGGACTTTAATTCATTGAACCATATATCCAAACATAATGTATCTGAAAAGGATATTGAGAGAGCTATAAATGGGGCAATCCTGATACGGAATACTTCAAGGAATGGAGAAAAGTTAAAAGAAGTGATAGGAGAATCCTATGGAAGGATTTTGTTCGTAGTTTTGAAATTTGATGGAGATAAATACAAAGTGATCACTGCAAGAGACGCAACATGGACTGAGAAGAAGTTATATACGAAACGGGGAAAATAATATAAGTATGCGAAAAGCAAGAATCGAAAGCGTAGAAGATTTAGAATCGCTCCCGGAAGATGAATGGGTAGAAGCACCGGAAGGACTGCATGCAAAGTTTGTTTACAGAATAGAACGGGAGAATAATATTTTGACAATTGTACTTCCTGAAGATATTGCTAAAAAGATGGGAAATCGGCTATTTGCGTCATTCGATGATGGGAAGGTCATTATAAGTGGGATAGAGGAATGAGAGAGCTGAAATAAAAGGCAACACTCGCCAGGAAGCAGGCTGCGGGATAGCTTGATGGATTAAGCAATTTCCAAAAACAATATAGTTATAAACTTATAATAAAATATTTTCGATAAGTTTTTATACAGATCAGGCGCACGCTGACTGATTGTGCTCCCGCTTGGAGATGTGCCGGAGCATCAGGTGTGGTGTGAAAAATGGAATCGAATTACATTTGCGGAGGGCGTGCGCTCAGAATCGCGGTGGGAATAACGATGCTGGTTTTACTGGCGGGCGGGGCGGGGGCGGCGACGATAACATTTGATAAATCGCTGAATGTTCCGGATCGTTATCTAACAAATGTTAACGTTGATGGTACTACACTTTCTTTTTGGGTTAATGATACTGGCAACTATAAGACAGGAGACAATATCGGTGTAACTGTAAGTGAAGGGGTAAGCAACATGAGAGTTGAGCTCTGGACTATTTCTTCACAACTCACTGTATGGTTTCAACCATTATATTCATCATACGCTTCTGCAACAATTCCTGCGAATAAATTCAATTCATACAGTTCAAGCTGCCCGTATAGTGATTTTTGCTATAACAGTTACACTACAGCGGGTCCGGGTACTTATTTCCTTGCGGTTAAAAATAAAGTTACTTCTCCGTATCCATACTTTATAGTTAAACCCGTTATTGTTTCAGATTATGATTTAACAGTAAATCCGGATAGCATCCAGATTATTCCGGGTGGAACCCTAAAAGTTACAGTCGGTGTTACTGAAAAGGGAAATCCGGTAAGTACAGGAAACAATAACATAAGAGTTGGGTTGTTTCAGGATTCAACAAGTACAAAATTTGAGCAATATGCAACAGCTACTGCAACCACAGGCACATTTGAAACAAATTTTTCGATACCGGCCGGTGTGTCCGGGGCATATAAATTATTTGCAGAGGTTACGACTAATAGAACCTTCCCGGATTATCCGGAAATCATCGGCGCAGCGAACTATGATGGAATTATTACAATAATCCCTTCGATAAATCCAGTTCAATCTGCTTTCGCTGTCCGTAACATTGAGCGCCGGTCTTTATCTCCAGGCAGTTCAACTAATGTAACCATCAGGATCACCAGCAATGTCAGCCAGGCATTATCCTTGCAGGAAACGATTCCAATGGGATGGACAATAACAAGAATCTCAGACGATGCTGATTTTTTTGATGTAAACACCGGCGAATGGGACTGGTCCATTATAGAGACAGGGATTATCAAGACTATCATTTATAGAGTAACCATGCCTGCAAATGCCTCACCCGGATCATATTATATCAATGGCAACATAAGCAACCAGAGCGGAGTGATTGCTTCAGTCGCAGGCGATGATACAATCTCATATGACATTTTTGCATATTATCGAGGGATTGGTAATGATCCCTGTGTTGTAGAAACCACTGATCTTTTAAAAGCCGCTGATGATTGGAGCAAAGATACAGCGCCTCCGGGATTCTCCGCGCCGATCACAACACAGCAGTTGTTGACACTGGCTGATGAATGGGCGAGGAGTTGAAAAGCAAGATAAATCCTCTACTTCTTAAACTTCTTCAACCCCTCGATCACCGCATCATACCTCTGGCATATCCGCTTAACAACATCCACCTCTGCATTCTTATGCGTTGGGATCAGTATATCGGCCCCGCCTCCGATCTCCTTTCCTTCACCAGACGTGCCATAATCAGGCGCAATCTTTACACCGTCCGATGCAATCCCCAGGCGCAGTTCATTCACCATCCGCGATACCATATCTGTCTGGGGAGCCACTTTCACTGTTATAGAAAAAGTCTTTTCGATGTAATCTTCCTTCAATTCCGCTATCTTTTCGATACTTTCTTTAACTTTCATTTTGCTGCCATATTCAGCCAGGATATTGATCGAATTGACCAGTTCTTCAAATGTCGTGGAAGAGATCTCGATAATCCTTCCGTTAAAGTATTCGCTCACCTTCTTTTCATAACCTTTTGAGAGCACGAGCACTCCCAGTTCCTGTATCCTGTCATGCTCTTCCTCGGTCGGAGTGTACGGGTTTACAACCTCGTATTCCGAAATCCCGCAAAGTCCCATCAGCGATTCGTACATCGGCGTGACCCCGATCCCCTGCTTCCCGAGCCACTTGTCAAGCCCCATCTTCTGCTCCCTGGCAAGTTCTATGATCTTTCGCCTTATTGCCTCAGGGTCAGAGGATTCAAGGTTAAAGTATTCCGCAAACCTCGGCGTTGTCTGGAGGAGCCGCGTTCTTCCCTGCGGCGCGGCAGACACAAGCCCGCTCTCCTCAAGCTCCCTGACATGGTCGTATGCAGCCGCGCCGCGCCTGTCAACAAGGTCTGCAACGGTCAGAGGCTGGTGATACGCTATCATGGCCAGTGTGCGCAGCACCGGCGAGCGCAGTTCTTTGGGGGCGATAGACCGCACCCTATCAGCATATTCGGGCTTTACCTGCATCACATACCTGCCCTCGATCTCCTTTATCTCAAGGGGACTGCTGCGGCCGTTATATTCATTAATCAGTTCCTGGACGAGTGAACGCACGTTCTTTCCTTTCACGAGGTTCCTGAGCTGGTCAACATCCAGTGGCTCGCCTGATACGAAGAGCGCTGCTTCTATGATCTCCTTATCTGCGCTCATGAAGCACCTGCCTTGCGGATAAAAAGCTCGCCGAAAAGTTCTTCCTGGTCAAGCCATATCTCCTTTTTCGTAGCCAGGAAAAGAAGCGCAAGGTAAGCCATTACTCTTCCGGCCCTGTCAAGAGGCATGGCAAGGTCAGAGAATTTGACATAGGTTTGTTTCTCGAATAACTCATTCAACAGGTTTCTCATTTTGCC
The DNA here is from genome assembly GCA_902386085.1 of uncultured archaeon. GTDB lineage: Archaea > Halobacteriota > Methanosarcinia > Methanosarcinales > Methanoperedenaceae > Methanoperedens. The sequence goes on along the minus strand of CABMIA010000064.1, from coordinate 4,646 downwards.
AACCCTGCTTTCGATGTCTTCTTCGTGGGCTATCGACAGCACCTCTTCAATAGTGGTGCGACGCTCCTGCTTTTTATTTTCAAACCGGTCAAGCCTTCGCTTTTCTATCGTTTCAGCTTTCTTTAATTCCAGCAACAATTCCTCAAGAGTCACCGGGCGTCTGGATGAGCGGCGAAGGGGCAGCGCTGGTACGGGGTAATCGCTGACCTCAAATTGCGAAACGTCATCATCCATTATATCCTGCGGCTCATCCACTTCCACAAGGGCATTCGATTTCATGCGAAGCAGGATCGCAGCATACAAAAGCGTTCTCCCCGAGACGCGCAGGTCCATTTTTTCAAGTTCCTCGACCTGCTGCAGGAATTTGTCCGTGACTTCAACGATATCGATGTTCCACGGGTCTATCTCGCCATTCTTTGCAAGGTTTACAAGGATTTCGATTGGTTCTTCCAGTACATTGGAACCCTGCAGAACCTCTCCTTTCGCGCCTTCAGTCATATTCAATTGATATAACTATATAAAAGCAGATAAGGTTTTTTATCGAACCCTGTTTAAGCCCTTCGTGCCATATGTGGTTCTAATGAACAACACCCGGGCGATCAAATGACACTCCTGATTATATACATGTCCCGCAAACATGAGTCGGACTTAAGCGATTAACTGGTGTAATCGATTATGTTATTGCATATGAGGCAGCGGGAGCGGCAGGTTGGTTATAAAAAAAATGGAATTGAACAAAGGTTATTTTTTCCCTTTGTTCTTTCCGTTACTACTCTCTTTATCTTTGCCTTTGTTTTTTGAGTCTTTTCCAACTGCTTTTGTGTCGTTGTTCTTCTTGTTATCGTTGGAATCTTTTCCATCTACTTTTTTATCTTTGACAATGTCCTTGTCATTACTGTTTGTTTCGTTATCTTCCTTGTTATTGTTTAAATTTTCATTCTCTCCATCGTTCTTTTCATCGAGTTCCTTGCTCTTGCCATTATTTATGACCCTTACTTTGTCGCTACCTTGAAAATCAAGCAGTGTACCATTAGAAGAGATTTTCCCGGTAACAGTGAGGGTAACGGCATTTCCAGTTGGCACATTAACCAGATCCTGCCTATTAAACTTCACAATCAGAGTGCGGTTTTTCTCTGAAAATTTCGAGTTAACGGCTTGAGCGCCATCGCACATCACAGTGCCAGGGATAATGTCAGTTACATTAAAACCGCTCGGGAGGGAGATGAAAGCTGTAAATTTCCCTTTGCTTTTAAGATTAAGTGTCCTGGGACTGATCTTTACTGTGGCATTGACTTCAGTTTGTACTGCGGTCACTACAGTTGTTGTTGTATTGATGAAGGCTATCTTGCTCGGATCATTGGTCGAGTTGGCAGTGACGTTGACCCTGAAAGGTCCTCCGGCAGTAAGGTTGCTCACCTTCAGGGCGAATATTAGACTCTGGCCCGGATTGAGCATCTGCGGTGATGTGATGTTCAGACCAACCGAGATTGCACTATCCGGATTATTAAAGATGACTGTATAGTTATCGACGAGAGTGCCTGTATTGGTTAGATCAAGAACATAGGTCGCATTCGTTCCCGCAGTGACTGTCTGGGAAACTGGTGTCACACTAATGAGATTTGTGCCATTTACCGGCAGTGCGGTCACTGTGGTTGTGGTGTTTACGAAGGCTATCTTACCTGGATCATTGGTCGAGTTGGCAGTGACGTTGACCCTGAAAGGTCCTCCTGCAGTAAGATTGCTCACGTTCAGGGCGAATATTAGACTCTGGCCCGGATTGAGCATCTGCGGTGAGGTGATGTTCAGGCCAACTGAAGTCGCGCTATCTGGATTATTGGAGATGACTGTATAGTTATCGACCAGAGTGCCTGTATTGGTTAAATTAATAACATAGGTCGCATTCGTTCCCGCAGTTACTGTCTGGGAAACAGATGTCCCGGTCAATGTGAGGTTGCCCTGGGCTGAAGCCCCTACTATAAAAATTGATGCTAATATTAATACTATCGTAAATTTATACCTTATTTTCAATTTCATTCCTCCTCCTTTGTTAAAATTATGTTTCCGTGTGCTGGTGATATTACTCCTTGTTATCCACCAACTGAGCCCCAGTTTTAATAGGGTAAATACTCATATATGCTTTTACAACCATAAACAAACCGACAATTTATGAAGTTTTTTTGAGTTTTAAAGGCAAATTATAAGTTTTTTTAGTTTATAATTGTTTATAAATCTTTTTTTTCAATAAATCCCCCACCGGAGAATTTATAACAATCTATTCCCTTTCCAGCAGGCTTTCAGAGACTAATTTTCAATACTGGCACCTATTGCGTTCTGATTTCGGAAAGTCTGCATTTCGTGTCGAGCCTTTGTTTAATTGAACTACTTCAAAACCGCTGCCAGCTTAAAAATCGCAACAAAATCAGTTACAGCCAGTAAAGGAACCGTTGCAATTAAAAGCGCCCAACTTAACCATGAGACTACTAAGATTCCTTGAATCCCGCCAGGTAACATAAATTAATGTGGTAGAACAAACAAATTCGAAACATAAATGTATTAGTGTATCAATTTGATTTAATAATTATGAAATTACTCGTAAGCCCTATCAACGTAGAAGAGGCAGACATTGCAAGACTTGGCGGAGCGGATATAATAGATGTCAAGAATCCCAGGGAAGGCTCTCTCGGTGCAAATTTCCCGTGGATGATAAAAGCCGTGAAAAAGGCCGCTGGAGCTGTACCTGTAAGCGCAACCATAGGCGATTTTAATTATTATGCCGGAACTGCTTCGCTTGCTGCACTGGGGTCTGCCGTTTCAGGTGCGGAAGATTTCAAGGTCGGATTATACGATATCCAGACAAAGGAGCAGGCAACTGATATGCTTGTTAATATAGTGCGCTCTGTCAAAGACTATGACAAGAATAAAAAAGTGGTGGCATCAGGCTATTCCGATCACAGGAGAATTAATTCCATCTCACCGTTTGAGCTTCCGGCCATAGGCGCAAAAGCCGGGGTTGATGTGGTCATGATGGATACAGGCATCAAGGACGGGCGCTCAACATTTGAATTCCTGACAGAGCAGGAACTAACAGGGTTTGTGGAAAGCGCACAAAGCCACGGACTTAAAACAGCCATCGCAGGCACGATCAAATTCGAGGATATCCCGGTCTTAAAGCGCATCTCGCCTGATATCATAGGTGTGAGGGGATGCGTGTGCGGGGGAAATCGAAATTCAGCCATCAGGCGGGAGCTTGTGGAGAGGTTGAAGGCAGAAATATCTTAATGTTAATGTCCGTCAACCCCGGGAGTTTTCATAGGGTTCAGTCAACGACCTCGGATTGAAATCCGAAAAGATGCTTACGGATTTTGGAGTTCTGCCGGCATAATAGTCCCTATACTTCTTTTCCGGCGCAAGTTTGCCTCTGAAGGAGATAGTATATAAATGAAAATTTGGCAAAAAAGGATTCATATTTTGTATATAAATCGAGCAATTTTATAAATATTTTTTATTTCATCCACAGTTTCTAAAAGGTCTTTTCTAATAGTTTCAATGTAGTCGAACAGGTAAGTCGCAAACAAAACATATCCATAAAAGATGGTGAAAATCGAGACAAGTATTAACGCAGTAAAAGAGATCAATGGCACTCCGAATGTTACGGATTTATGATAGAAAAATTCCATATACTCGTAATATCCAACTACAATATTTGGCAGTAAAAAAAGAGATGCTGTACTTAGAAAACCAATTGCTCCAATTATGAGCCATGATATAATTGCCTGAAGCCAATCGGCAATATCCATAACCCATTGTTGGATACTTCCTATCCATTCAACTACTAAATGGAACCACTTAATGAATGAATCACCCTTTGAGGGGAAAGAGCGTATTTCTGATTGGGATTTAGAAGGCTTCACTATTAAAAAATTCTTTGCTTCCCATCTAGATAGAGCTAATATTAGCCCAGTTACTCCAGCTCCAAACAGGTGAATCTCTTTCATTGTAATTGGTTTTGCATCCTGATTTATGGAAAGAAGTTCTTTAGCATTTATATGTATCTGGCGATATACTTCAGCAATTCCAAGAAGTTGATAGTTTATAAGAATATAAATGATTGTTAATAATATAGGTAAAAATATTAACATATTCGCATTGTTCAAGTTTAGTTTTGCTCCAAAAAAATAGATGTCGGCTATAGACCCCCACTGAAATAAAACCATTAACATCGATAAACCATAAGTTGTGGCAAGATTGTAATTAATCGACGTGTACTGATCTTTTAGGATTTCTAACAACTTTGCCTCAAAATCCGTTAGGTACTCTTCGCGACTTTTCATGCTATTTTCACTTGTTATCAGATTCAATTCATCTGACCTTGCTTACTCCTCATCTTATTTTAACAAAATTCACCTTTGTAGAACCTCATTTATATTGGTTTCTATGGGCGCCTATGTTCTGCATTTAAAAAGTTGTTCTGACTTATTATTGCATCATTGGAAAGACTCCTATCATATGGAAGAGCAGGGTGAAACTATTCATGAACCTGCGGGTTCATAGATAAACATGAAAAATAAATATTGCTGTATCGCCTTATTATTCTTGCGGTATAAGCAGACAAAACCAACGATTACTTTGGGCTTATAGCCTGTTGT
>CABMIA010000063.1 GCA_902386085.1 uncultured archaeon | reverse complement strand
CGCTTGTTCGGGACTCCGGGGATGTCCTCTCCTATCCACCACAGGAGAGAATTCATTGCGGATTTCCTGCTGCTCCCGGTTCCGACAACGTCTGCGGCAAAAGCTATTGCATGCCCTTTCTTTTTAAGTTCCCTTATCTCATCAAGCGCTTTGGGATGTCGGGATTCAAGCATGGAAAGTGCATGGAGCGGAACATCGGGCCTGGTTCCTGCGCGGGATGCCGGGGAAAAGTCATCGGTATTTACCTCGCCCGGTACTTTGAATACGGTCAATGTTAATGAGCCTGGAAAACCGGGACTTTTTGTGAACCATTCTGCTTTTGCCCAGCTTTCGAGAACTTCCCTGGCGCGATGAGATGTATTTGAGAGATTCCTGATTTTATCAAGGAATCCGAATACAAGGATAGTGCTTGAGAGGGCGTGTACCGCTGCGTCCCCGAGTTCATCGTAGTCAAGCAATTCGATCAGCGTTTCAAGGTTGTAACCACCTCTCATCATACCCAGCATCTCAACAGCATCACGCGGAGATAGTATCTTCGATGCCTTTTCCCGAAGCGCGATACGCCGTAAGAGCTTGGCTTTTTCAAGGGCAGCGGGGTCAACGCCTGAAGGGACATGGTCTTTGAGCAACTCAATCACGAGTTTTTCTGAACCTGCAGACGGATTGAATACCAGTTCCGACAGGGCTTTTACCTGTTCGGCGTTTAGAGGCATGGGTGGGATACCAAGTTTCTGCCTCTCTGCAATGTGGTTCTGGTAAGAGTTTATTATTTCCGGGATCATCGGGTTTCTAAGAGGGCGGTTATATCTATTAATTTAACGTTAATTCATCGAATCACGCCGGCAGGATTACGGAAATAATTATATATTAAATTCATAAAATTGTTGTACTTAGACGGCTATCTGCAATCGGAACCGTCCCCTGAGAACACATGAACGGCGCTGTTTCTGATGTGATTTTCTTCATCCTGATGTGGCTCCCTCTCTGCCTGACGATAACAAATCCAGCCCTCTCCAGCGCTTTTGTTGTTTCTTTCCCGGATATAACAGGCAATTTCAAACCGTTACCTCAGCGACCTGTCCAACATCCATTAATGGGATATCTTCTTCAGGCTCAAGGTAGAGTTCGATAGCTTCTAAAATGTTCTCAAGGGCTTCTTTTTTTGTTTTTCCCTGAGAGATGCATCCAGGAAGCGAAGGTACCTCGACAACGTACCATCCGTCTTCACCTTCTCTGATGATAACTTTGAATTTCATGATGTTTATTTTGCGTAATGTATTAATAAGGTTACCTGCGAATCGGCGCCGTACTTTGAGGGGCGCATTGGCAGATTACAGGTACTCGAACTGCTTCTCACCTTTTCTGATGATTGCTTTAAATCTATATAACTCACCGAAATCTATCCTTCCAATTTGTTAAATAGATTTATCTTCATTCGACATGGCCTTATCCTATATACCCCAGATCCTCCTCTTTTCTCTTCTTTTCCTGCATATCCTTCAAATATTTCTTAAAACCATCATCAAATTTTTTAGCTTCAATTTCGATCCTGCCCAGGTCAATGTCGATGTCAAGAAGCTCAGAAATCTTTTTTATTCCTGCATGACATGCTTTTATATCCAGCGCCTCTGGAAATGCAGTCTCGCTGAGCAGGGAAATTCCTTTGATTCCCTTTCGCAATGCATATTCGATCACAAGGCCGTTGACACCGCTTATCCTTAGGCTACCGTCTGCTATTTTCACTCCCTTGCTTTCTAAAAATTTTAAAAGTTCAGGAGAGGTCGCCACCCCTGAAACCTGCGGCTCTTCAACATATCTCTTTACATGTGTCGCAATTACAGTATAAATAATTTCAACTCCGCAAAGCTTAGCAGCTTCGACTATTTTCAGGGCGAGCTCATTATCCTTTGCGATATATCCGAACTGGATATCGCCAGAGAAAAATATGATATTTTCTTTCTGCGAGTAGTAGAACTTAAAAGGGCTTATTTCCCTGTCAAACGGTACTACAAGGCCCTTATCAAAAAACGCCATGGAAGGTGAAAAATAAGGCATCGGGATATCAGCGAACAATTCAGGCTTCAGGAATTCCATGAAATAGTTGACAGTTGTCCTGGCAACCATGCCCATCCCCGGAAGACCCACAAGCATAAGGGGTTTTGACATTTCTGGTTTATTTATGAATCTTAATTGCATATCGGTGTCATCAATATTTCATGCTATTTAACTATTCCATCTTTTTGCCTAAATGAAGGAATTATATACTATTGCATCCTTTAAAAATGGTGGAAAAAGGGCTTTGAAATATGTCGAGAGATGAACATCAAACGCGGATTGAACTCATAAATCCTGCTCTTTATGAACATGGTTGGGTTGATTACTTAATTAGAGAAGAAAAAACTCCCGGCGGCACGGATATCATAGACGGCAGACCGAGGAAACGAAAGGGGAGAACCGATTATCTTCTCTGCGTTCTTATTTTTAAAGGTAAACCACCCCTGCCTGTTGCCATAGTTGAAGCAAAAGCTGAAGATAAATTGCCATCCCTAGGAATACAACAGGCAAAAGATTACATGAAAAAATTCAATGTTCCTTTTATTTTTTCAACCAATGGGAAACTTTATGCAGAATATGCAGAGGATACAGGGCAGATAAAGGATGCCTTAAGCTTTTCAGGGTTTCCATCTCCAGAAGAACTCAGAAGACGATACGAAGAGATAAAAGGCTTACAGCTCGAATCAGAGGCTGCAAAACCGTTGCTTATGCCTTATAAAGGCGGAGAGGCGGCGCGATATTACTTCCAAGACGCTGCTATCCGTGCGGCGCTGGAAAAAATCGCTATTGGAAATAATAGATTGTTGTTATCCCTTGCGACAGGAACCGGAAAAACAATTATTGCCGTACAGCTTCTTTATAAACTGGCACAGGCAGGGCAGCTAAAACGAGCTTTGTTCGTCTGCGACCGCGACGAGCTTCGAACGCAGGGAATGGCAAAACTCCATAGTATTTTTGGAGATAATGCTCAGATTGTTACAACGCAGGAGCCTCAGAGGAATGCAAAAATCATTGTCGCCACATATCAGACATTGAATGTTACAGAGGAAGACGATGAGCCGAGATTCTGGAGAGAAAATTATCCGAAAAACTATTTCAGTCATATTATCCTTGATGAATGCCATCGCAGCGCATGGGGTAAATGGAGCGCCATACTCACTGATAATCCCGATGCCATACATATCGGTCTTACCGCAACACCGCGTATTGTTATAGGGGGTAAAAAAGGCTCAGATGGCAGAAATGGTGATGAGGAAATCACGGCTCACAATCTCAAGTATTTTGGCGAACCGGTCTATGAATATTCTATTGGCACAGGACAGGAAGACGGTTATCTTGCGGCCTGCGAGGTAATCCGAAGAACAGTAGATTTAGATAAGAAAGAAATTACTAAAGAGGATATAGAACGGCGCTCAGCTTTTGATCCATATACCGGTAAAAAGGTAAATCCTGAAGATATCGAAGACCAATATAATGCAAAGGATTATGAAGTCAAGTTGATGTTGGATGATAGAGTGAAAGCGATGTGTGAAGACTTATTCCAGCATTTGCTCGATACTGGTGGACCTCACCAGAAGACGATTATTTTCTGTACCAGGGATACCCATGCGAACCAAATAATGATCGCAATGAATAATATTTATGAAAAATGGTGCAAAGAAAACAGGCAAATGCCAAGGGAATGGTATGCTTTTCAATGCACAGGTAATCCCGATTTGAGGCCTTCTGCTGACAAACTAATTCCTGATTTCCGAGGTTCGAAGAATTCACACTTTATAGCCGCGACGGTTGACCTGCTTTCGACAGGCGTAGATATTCCTAATCTTGGGAATGTAGTCTTTTTCCGATATCTCGAATCGCCAATCAGTTTTTATCAGATGGTGGGCAGAGGAACAAGAACTGGTGAGCCGCGCGGCTCTAAACTGATGTTCCGCTTATACGACTATACCAACGTTACCCGCCTTTTCGGGGAAGAGTTCAAGAGCCGTGCTAAACCTTCAAAGCCCGAAGAACCGCCAGGGGGTGTCGAATCTCCGACTACTAAGTATGGCGATGATAAACCAAAGCGCAGGATTATTCGGGTTGGAGAACAGCAATTCACTGTGCAGATAGAGGGTGAGGGCAGGTCGATTCTATGCGATGATAACGGAAAAGAGATTCTGGTGCCGCTGGAAGAGTATAAACAGACGCTTGCAGAACGGCTGGTGGATGAAGCGCCGGGTGTGGAGGAACTGAGGGAGAAATGGACTAAGCTTGAAAAAAGGCTCAAACTGATATCTCAACTTCCGGGAGGCGAGGGCGCGGTTCGGCTCATACGTGAACTTGATAATGAGCAAGAGTGCGACCTTTTTGATGTACTGGCAGAGCTTGGCTACGGCATTCCGCCAAAATCACGGGGGGAAAGGGTGGCGGCTTTTTCTTATAAAAATAAACAATGGCTTCGGCAGTTCCCTGAGAGGACGGGGAAGGTGCTTGTTTCTATTGTGCGGCAGTTTGAGATAGGAGGGATTGAAGAGCTTGAGACCACAAATCTTTTCGATGAGGGTGATGTGATGGCAAGCGGTGGATTTGATGCGCTGGTAGGGCTTAAAGTGGCGCCGGAGATATTGATTCAGGAAACTAAGACGAGGTTGCTGACGTGAAGGAACCGCAGATCAACGAAGATGAACGCAGATACAATCCCGTAACGGATTTTAGTAGGGCAATCCACCGCAAAGGACGCAAAGAGCGCAAAGCTCATCGAGGGGAATTTTATCGACCTCTGCGCTCTGGTATGAAAAAAGTCATTTTTTTAATCGAAAAAGACCCAAAAGGCGGCTTTAACGCCCGCGCGCTGGATTATTCTATCTTTACGCAGGGTGAGACGCTTGAAGAAGTGAGAGAGAATATCATTGATGCTGTAAATTGCCATTTTGACAATTCAAATGATATTATGGTAGAGGTAATCTTGCATGAGCGGCGATAAAAAAAGAAAATTGCCGGAGGGGTGGAAGTGGGAGAAGTTAGAGAATATTTTTGAACTAAAATATGGTTCAGGATTACCAAAGGACATAAGAAAAAAGGGGGATTTTCCTGTATTTGGGTCAAATGGAATAGTTGGTTACAATTCAGAATCAATTACAAACGGTTCAACGATAATTATTGGTAGGAAAGGTTCTGCAGGAGAAGTTGTCTGGTCTAATGTTGCTTGTTGGCCAATTGATACAACATACTATATTGATGCATTAAAAATAAAAAGTAATTTGAAATATATTTATTATTCTCTGAGATTCTTAAAATTATCTGAACTGGATAAATCTTCTGCTGTTCCAGGATTGAATCGTGATGATGTATATTCAATAAAGATTTGCCTTCCCTCAACGCCTGAGGATCAAGATATCATCGAAGCAGACCTCGAACACAGGATGGCGCAAGTCGAGAAGATGCGGGGGGCGGCGTTGCGCCAGAAAGAGGGGATTTCTGCGATGCAGGGCGCGATTTTGCGAGAGGTGTTTCAATATAAGGAGGGGGATGAGCTGCCGGAGGGGTGGAGGTGGGATATGATTGAAAATCATATTTCAAATTCTCAATCTGGTATAGCTTGCGGAGAAAAATCTAGAAAAGCAGGCTATCCACATATGAGAATGAATAATATTTCAAATAACATGAAATTGGATTTAAAATTTTTATGGCGCATACCAGCTTCTGAAAAAGAAATTGAATCTTATTCTCTCCAAAAAGGGGACATACTTTTTAACAATACAAACAGTGCTGATCTTGTTGGGAAAAGCTGTTTATTTGATATTGACAGCAATGAGACATTTCTGTTTAGCAATCATTTAACAAGGATTCGCACAAGAAATTCATTAGATGCGAAATATCTTCTATACTGGATAAATTTTTTATGGCAGAAACAATATTTTAAGGATAACTGTGATAAATGGGTTAATCAGGCAGCCATAAGGGTCGAGGATTGGATATTCCCATTTGATATTCCCCTCCCTCCCACCATCGCCGACCAGCTCGCCATCACCACTAAACTTGAGCGCAAAATGGCAGAACTTGAAAAAGCGCGCCAAGCGACAGAAAAACAGTTTGAAGCAATCGAGGCGCTGCCCGGAGCAATTTTGCGCGAAGTATTTGATTTTGTAGAGGAAAATACAGGAGCTTGAAGAAGGAGGCAACCAAAATGATATCAGAAAAAGATAAAGAATTAATCATAAAATACGCTAAAAAATATAAAGTCTCCTCTGTCATCCTATTTGGTTCTTCGACCCGAAAAGATAGAGAATCAAATGATATAGACATCGGTGTAAAAGGGATTGAACCCGGAATGTTCTTTGATTTTTATGCAGAGTTATTTAGAAATTTATCAAAACCTGTAGATCTCATCGACCTGTCCAAGAAATCCTTATTCAACAAGCTTGTAGAAAAAAAAGGAATACGAATCTATGGATGAACTGACCGAGCAGATTCTCGCAGAAAAAGAGAATGTGGATATTGCGCTGCATAATCTGAAAACAGCGATGGCAAGAAATGAAAAAACAGTTATTGAACTGGCGGCTATTGCGACTTTCCTTCACAATATCTATAATGGGATAGAAAATATTCTAAAACAAATTCTGCTTTCAAGAGATATTGAGGTACCAAAATCTGGCACATGGCATAAAGACCTTTTAAATAAATCATTATCTTCAGGAATTATCTCAGAGGAATCATCCAACAAACTTTATAAGTATCTGACTTTCAGGCATTTTTTTGTTCATGCTTACGGATTCATGCTGGATGAAAAAGAACTTGAACGCTTGGCTAATGATATTCCCGATATCTGGAAGCAATTTCTATTGGATATAGAAGTTTTTTTAAAATAATAAGATTCATTGTGTGGAAAAATATGGCTAAAAACAATAACGGAAACGGCAAAATCATAAACTCACAGGCTGCCATGGACAAGGCGGTTAAATCAGTCTGCGATATCCTGCGCCGCGACAAAGCAAAAGGAGCAAGGCTCTATGTGCCTGAATTAACCTGGATGTTCTTCCTCAGATACCTTGACATAATGGAGCAAAATGAAGAGCAAAAAGCCAAAGCTTTGGGCGCGCTTTACGGTGAAACGCTGAAAGCCCCGTATCGGTGGAGGGACTGGGCTGCGCCTTTTGATAATACACTCCCTTATGATGAAATGAGTCAGAAGAAATTACCCGGATGGAAAAGACGCGAACTCTCAGAAAAGGAAATCGGCTGCTTTTTCACATTACTCAATGATGACCTTTTCACTCATTTAAAGGGTATTGGAAGCGTGACAGGGGCG
>CABMIA010000062.1 GCA_902386085.1 uncultured archaeon | reverse complement strand
GGAACATATAGATAAGGCGTCCCGTTATCTTCCCCGGATACGCTTACGCCGCAATCGATCAATATCCTGGTTTCCGGCGTTGACAGTAAAAAGCAACTGCGACCTACCTCGCGGCAGGCGCCAAGCGTCGTAAGCCTCACCCATTTGTCTTTGGATGTCAGGCCGCGGTGGATCTTCCTGCCAATTGTTTTGAGTATGGTCTTGCGCTCGTCCTTATTGGCGCGCATGAACTGGCGTATATTGTTCACCGTGGTGGATTTCATGGGAGGGGTACGAACCACTTTTGAGGTCCACCCTATCTCTTTTGTGATCTCCCTGAGAGTCTCGCCGTGCCTGCCTATCACAAGACCGGGCTTCTCTGCTTCTATTACGACTTCTCCTGTATCAACATCAAAATAGTGGTTGGAGATACCGGATTCTGGAGGGACGATTTTTGCTATGGAAGCAATTGCTTCCTCAGGCTGGACGAGCACCTTGGGGTCTGGCCTGACTACAAGGCGTTTTCTCAGGTCTTTTGCAAGGTTTTTTATAAGCTCACCGTTATCTGCAAATTTTCTTGGCTCCTCTGTATAAATAACAAGTTCAGGCCCCTCAAAATCCACATCTGAAATCGTTATATCCTTGGGAAGTTGCCCTCTTATTTTCTGCTTTAATTCATTTAATACTTCATCAACTGTCATCGTGGTTTTCCTTCTAAAATTCTAAAAAATAAAAATAAATTATGTGAATGTATCAATCAGTTTCCTGACCTCGGAATCTTCTAATACGGTATAATTTTCCGGGGTGATTTTTACCACATTTATCCCGTCTCCGGATGCTGAATCACGCTTCATGGCATTATACAGGGCGCGTACAGCCAGTTCAACACCGTCATCGATAGGCATCTTTTCAACGTACCTGTCCTCAAGCACGCCGTATGCCATGGGCGAACCGGATCCTGTCGACACTGCCTTTTTTTCATCGATTACCCCGCCCACCGCATCAAGTGAATAGATGCTTGGTCCGTTTTTGTCAACCCCTCCTACAAGAAGCTGGACAAAATACGGATAGTACCTGTTGCCGTTCAGGATATTGGCAAGTAACGTTACCGTACCCTTTACAGTCATAGGCTCTTCCCTGCGCATTTTATAGAGTTTTGCCTCGACCTGCATCCATTTGACAAGTCTCTGGGCATCTCCTACAGAGCCCGCCGTGGTCATCGCCACAAGGTCATCGATCTGATAGACTTTCTTTGCATCTTTGCTTGCAATGAAATGCCCCATTGTGGCTCTCCTCTCCGATGCCATTACTACACCCTTATCGCAGACTAACCCGATTGTGGTGGTTCCTTTGTATTCCATATTATCCATTTTAAATACCTCTCAAATACTCACTTAAAAATGAGAAAATTAGCAGTTGTATAATTTGCTTATGGGTATTTAAAGTTTATTCAACTTTAATACGTTTTTGCCATTATAGCCATATTTTCCGTTTCTTTCCCGCAGACAGGACATTTCCCGGTACCTCTTCCAAGCTCTCCTTCCGGCACACCAAGGATCCCTGCGCCTACCACATTTTCCATTTCAAGCCCGCATTCACGTTCTCCGCACCATGCGATGCGCGCAATTCCCTTTGAAATTTTATCTTTTACCTCTTCCAGCGTACCGCAGTCGAATATTCTTTCTTTCAATAATGTTTGAGCTTTCCCAAGCAGGTTTTTGCGGATATCCTCGAATTTGTGTCTAATCTCCTGTTCAATATTATCCAGAGGAATATTCTCTTTTATTCCGCTATCCCTCCTGACTATTGTAGCCACATTGTTTTTCAGGTCGCGCGGACCGATCTCCACTCTCAGCGGAACGCCTTTCATCTCCCATTTGTAATACTTGGCGCCCGGACGCTCGTCGCTCTCGTCAAGCGCCACCCTCATACCGTACTCCTTCAACCGGTTCGCAACATCACGGCAAGCCTTTGTTATCTCTTCGCTCTTTCCAAAGAGGATCGGGATGATCACGACCTGAACAGGCGCAGCCTCAGGCGGGAACACAAGTCCTTTATCATCGCCGTGGATCGAAATCAAGGCTGCAATGCTGCGCTCCGAAATCCCGTAGCATGTCTGGTGCGCAAACTGCTGTTCGCCGTTAATATCTTCATATTTGATATCGAACGTCTTTGCAAAATTACTTCCAAGGTGATGCGCAGTCCCTATCTGAAGTGTTCTGTTATCAGGCATCAGCGTGTCCACTGCCATTGTATAGTCCGCACCCGGGAACTTATCCCAGTCAGGGCGCTTTGAGACGATGGTCGGGATAGCAAGCCTCCTGTAAAATTCCTGGTATATGCGTACAGCTTCCCTGACCTGCTCCGCGGCCTCATCCCATGTGGCGTGCACGGTATGGGCTTCCTTGAAGGATGTGATCTCACGCAGGCGGATGAGGGGGCGCGTGTGTTTTGTCTCGTACCTGAACGTGTTCACGATCTGGTATATTTTGATCGGCAGGTCGGCATGGGAGCGCACCCAAACCTTGTACATGGGATATATTGCTGTCTCACTCGTTGGGCGCAGCGCAAGCTTGACATCGAGTTCATTCTTTCCGCCATGGGTTACCCAGTAAACCTCGTTTTCAAAACCCTTGATATGCTCGGCTTCCTTCATGAACTCGGTCTCAGGGATAAGCAGGGGAAAAAGCGCTTCCTTGTGATCTTTATCAAGAAGTTCGCGTATAATGGCATACGTCAGCTTCCGCACCTCGAAACCGAACGGGAACCAGACGTAAAGACCCTTTACAGGATAACGCACATCCATTATCTCTCCCATCAGTAAAAGTTCATTATACCATTCGCTGAAATTTGATTTTGCAGGAAGTGCCGATTTCTTTTCGTCTGTTTGCTTTTCCGCCATTTCTGTCACCCGTATCGGCAGCTACTATTGTCTTATCAGCAATAAATTTTTTTATGCAGCGGCTTTATAAAACAACATCAAGATAAAAAAAATGGGGCAACTTTAACAGTCGCCCCGAATCCCTTCCGCCCTCCTTCATTTCTTCATCGGCTCGATCACTTCTAATGTTCGTCCCCTATATAGTCCGGGTGCTGCCTGAGCACGGGCATCCTGTTCACAACCCAGCGGTAGACGATTATCTCGATAGTAACAACTGCTATCACGACCACGAACTCCTTCCAGTAGAATAGTTCCCTGTTCGGGAGCTGCCAGTTGAATGCTATCAGAGAGATATTGAGGCGGTTCATGATGATGCCGACCATAGTCAGCGCAGCCGAGACCTGGACAATACCCACATTCTTCTTCTGCACACCGTAATAGAAGAGGAAAGGCAGAATACCCAGGATCGTGATCTCTACCAGGAACCAGTGGCCGAAAGGCGTGTTTATATATTTCCATGCGCTCTCATGGGTCACGCTGATTAGCCTCAAGCCGACGTAGGTGAACAACACGAAAGAAGCAGCTTTCCCCAGGCCAAGGGTGATATTATCAAGGTTTGAGAGATAATGCTCGTCAGCCCTTTCCCTCAGGAAGACCTGGGAAAGTTTTGTCACCACTATCATAAGGGCAATCGCTGCTCCGATGGCAGATATGAATGCAAGCCAGGGGAGGTACGAGGTGTACCAGAGCGGATGCAGCTTCCCGGGTGCGAGAAGGAACATCCCGCTCAGGGCAGCCTGGTGGAGTGTCGAGAGCATCACTCCGAATACGGTGAGCATCAGTGTCATGCCCACAGCCACCTTCCTGAGTTTTCGGGCACCAAGCCACGCCAGCGCCGATGGCGAGAACTCGAGCAACTGGACCGAGAGATACAGGGACACGTGCCATGCCACAAGAAACATGATCGAGGCTGTGCCGAATGAGATGATCATGGGGTAATAGATTCTCCATGGGCGTCCGAGGTCGATCATCAGGAAGATGACAGCGAAGAGATACCCGAGGAAACCCAGCAGGATGGCATTTTTAACTATCGGCTGGTATTTCTTAAGCCCGAAGATATACACCGCTGTCCCGATAACGAATCCTGACGCTGAGAAAGGTACGCCGATGAACAGCCCCCAGCTCAGGAAAAGCCCCCAGGGCTGCTCATTTGAACTTTCGGTCACCTCTGAAAGTCTAAAGAGGAAACGCATTGCGATAAGATAAGCCCCTGCCAGGACAATGAGTCCTGCGACCACATTCAAAGGCGTTATCAGGCTCTTGAAGTATTCTTTAAAGGTAAGCCCCATGAAGAGCTTATCCCTTATCCAGTAAGTAATGATCTCGGAGCCCGTTTGTTCTTTCTCCTGATAAATGTGTTTTTCCGTATATTCGCCTGCGAATTCGTTCATTGTTTGTCACCTTCCTTATCCGATTTTTCATTATGTGCCTTATGATGCATCAGATAAAAACCTCCGAGAAGTGCCGGCCATGAGACAAGAGTTATATTGACCATCGACAGGAAGTCCTTGGTAAGCTTGGGATACGATGTCGTCCCGACATCCATCGGAAAGTCAAGCTCGGAGAAAGGGACCCCTGATATATACAGCCATCCCGTTCCACCGGCTTCCTCTTCGCCAAAGACATGGTCGATATACTTATCCGGCTCTCCCCAGACCCGAAGCTTGGCGGTCTTGATAAGGTCGCTTCTTTTCCCGAATGTGATAGCCTCGACAGGGCATGCCTCGGCGCATGCAGGAACAAGACCCTCGGATATTCGTTTGTAGCACATAAAGCACTTTTGTATCCTGGGATCGAACGCACTTGAATAATCAAATGCAGGAACATAGAAAGGACATGCAACGATGCAGTATCTGCATCCTATGCACAGTTTCTCATCCCAGACGACCGGGCCTTCTTTGCTCTTTTTCATTGCGGCTACCGGACAGGCAGAAACGCATGCCGGTTCATCGCAGTGCATGCACTGCACTTTACGGTAAACCGTTTTTCCATCTACAGTATAGCGGTTGACCGCAGTATATGACTGCACATCAGCAACATAGGGTCTCCTCTTCTCCTCGAAAACCGATGTGTCCTCAAACGATTTTTTAGGCGGAGGAAGGTTGTTTGCTTTGTTGCATGCAGCTTCACAGCGGCGGCATCCTATACACCGTGTGGTGTCGCTCAACATACCAAGGCGGTCGGGATTGCCTGCAAAGTCCTCAGTGGCGAGAGCCTTTCCGCTTCCTGCGATGCCAAAAGCAAGGGCCGAAACCCCAATTTTTAGAAAGTTCCTTCTGTTCATCATAGTTATCCTCCGGCCGGCTTGTGGCAACCTGAGCAGGTATTTCCGGCTCTTCCTGCATGATCCGCGGGTATCTTTGCCGCCCCTCCAATGCCCTGCGTATGGCATTTCAGGCAGCTATCGTGATATACGATCTTTGAAACCTGCCCTCCCGGAATGCCATTTTTATGGCATTTGCTGCATGTTTCCCAGGTAAGCGTGTGGGGACGCGTGGGAGCTTGAACGATAGCTGATACCTTTGCCTCTCCAGTATGGCATCTGGAACAGCAATAAGGGCCTGAGAATTCCTCCCTGTGGCAGGACATGCATCTCTGGTGGTATGCTGCCTTAAGACCAGGGATGGTTGAATTATGCGGGTTGGAAGGCGCATTGTGGCAATCCCTGCATGCCCGGATCTCATTCCCGCTGTTGTGATGGCATGTTTGACAGCTCACCTTTTCACTCATCACCTGGTGGAACTTTGTATCAGGCCCGTAGGTTATTGAGAGATATTCCGAATTATTGACCCTGAACCATTTATCCAGGTTACTCACCGGAACCGTTGCACCAGTATCAAAATTTTTTTCGCTTGTTGCCGTAATTGCCGTAATATTGGGCGCTGAATCAGGGGTGGCATGTGTGTTGACCACGATAGCCGCGCCGCCAAATATCAGGGAGAGCGGAATGACCAGGGATACGATCCTTTTCATCCCGTCCTTTTCCATGGCATGTATCAACAGCCACAGCGCTATGAACCCGAACCCGAATGCAACGACGATCAGGTATTCTATTCCTTTGACAAATGTTATATTTTCCAGTAATGTTTTCATCCTATCCTCCCGGTTTTATAATTACCACAATTTTTATTTGTATTCTCCTGCCTCTGCATATTTTTAGATGATTAAGTTTCACGGTATCCGTAAAACCACCTCGCAAAAATTATCCCCGTGCGAGAGTAATTTTTTAATGTCCATTTCTGCCCGGTTTCCAAATGCATAGCTCACGGCCCCCTTGAATGTCTCCCGTATGGTATGGCAGACGTATGTATCGAATGTATTCCCCTCTGCCACGATATTGCATTTCCTGACCGTGTACAGGAGGTTTTTCCCTTCAAGTTTCCATTCGCTTTCCCTATGAAGCTTGGAATCGATTATTTCCAGAGCCTTCTGAAAATTTTCAAGTTCCCAGCTCTTGATGCCGTTCTCTTTTTCATACTCCTGCAGCAGGGACTTCCCTATTCTCCTTCCCAGGGCGGTCAGGGATATGGGGATATCAGGGATGTTCTTGAGCCCTTTAAGAAAGGCCATGAACATTATAAGGTCCTGATCCACCCTGCTGTTGCTTATTTTCAGATTACCCACGATCTCATTGATCTTGATGCCCACATCAGGCCTGTGGGTCAGGACGATCATGTTCGCCGTGGACTTGGCATCGTATAAATGCCCGTTGGCCTCCAGCAGCGTAACAAGGCTCTTTTTTAATTTCTCTATTACATCTTTATTTCTATAATTGTGGAATAATATTACGGTTTCCCTGTCTATCTCAACCCTGTCTGCGACCCTGGACGTTTCGTAAACTTCCTTTATCAGGGTGAGCATTTCAGTAAGCGGTATCTCCTGGATGGGTTTTTTCGCCATGGTTTCAATGGTTATTTCTCCCATCGGAACCTTTCCCGCAAGAAGATCCTCAAAGTAATTCCTGTGAAGGGTGACCATGTTATAATTGCTCAGCATGTGACCGTTGATCAGGGCTTTCCAGAATGCCGGCCTGCTCTTTACAGCTTTTGTCACTTCATCCATCCCTCCAAAATATTTTATGAGGCTATCCCTTGAGTCTTTTTCGTTAGACCTGGAAAGCTCAATTTTTATGCATCCTTCTAAATTATAGACTGACCTGATCTCAAGCGGGATTTGTTCTGGTGAATTTTTCAAAAGATACTGCGAAAGTATGCGGGCGACAAATTTCGTTTTTTGGGGAGAGCCGGTTATTTCTATGAAAATATCGGAGGGGGATGAGTCATTGTCGCACTTCAAAGTAAGGTCAATATCCCACTCAAGTTCGGAAAACCGCCGCTTCAGGTGTTCTTCAAGCTTCCCTATGGAGTGTATCAGCATGGGATCGATAAGATCGTCCAGCACGGTATCAGGGACGAGCATCCCGTCGATCTCGTTCAGCATCCATTTGAACATGGAATTGTCTATGGCCGACAGGTTCTTGAGGGAGTTGTAGTTCCCTGCCCTGTCGATTATTTCCCGAATCGCTGCACTGAAATTACCTTTATGTTTCTCGACATAAGGTTCCATCTTTTCAATGCAGTCGTTGTCGAGTGAGATGTGTCTTGTAATTATCATAACCCAAACCCCTTGTTCTTTGTTTTACCCCCTGCGAATTTCTTCGTACAGGAGTTCTTTCTCCCTCTGAAGTTCGGCTTCCCTTCTGGCAAGCGCTTTCATGGCTTCACTCGGCTTCATGGATATGGTTATCCTGTTCTTCCTGTTCTTCCTGTATTCCCGCAGCCCGTATCCGAGGAATACAGCTACTGCTACGGGAATGAGGACAACCCATCCCGTCACGAAGGCAAGGTAGCTATCGGCCGGGAGAAGATAAGTTCCCCCGATTATACCCCCGCCCACAATGGCAGTTGCAACGTATTTATTCCAGTACTTCATATTTTATCCTCTCCTACTAATTATCGTCAATTAGAGCGATGTAATGCCAAACCTAAAAGAATATTTGACAAAAATTTAGCAAGAGAGGCCAGGTATTGCCATAAAATAACAAAAAATATCATATTATGCCAATGAATGGCATAAAATTGCCTCCGTTGGCATAAAAGCCGGGTAATGGAGGCTAGGAAATTCCTGGAAATTCCTTTAACGCATGCTATTTTACCGGGTTTATGGCCGGGATTATTGACCTTCTTGGCAAAATCTGCGGTTTTATGGTATTCGTATGACCACCTCACAGATATTGTCCCCGTGAGTCAACAGATGTTTGATGTCCAATTCCGCCTTATTGCCGAAGGCATAGTTCAGTGCCCCCTTGAACGTCTCCCTGGCAGTATGGCAGACATACGTATCAAAGGTTTTTTCTTCTGCAACGATATTGCATTTCCTGACCGTATACAGCAGGTTTTTTCCCTCAAGTTTCCATTCACTTTCCCGATGAAGCCTGGAATCGATTATCTCCAGGGCTTTCTGGAAATTTCCCAGGTCCCAGGTCTTGATGCCGTTTTCTTTTTCGTACTCCTGCATAAGGGACTTTCCGATTCTCCTGCCAAGGGCTGTCAGGGATATCGGTATATCCGGAATGTCCTTGAGTCCCGAAACAAATGCCATGAAAACCATCAGTTCCTGGTCCACCCTGTTGTTACTTGCTTTCAGTTTGTCCACTATTTCATTGATCTTTGTACCTATATCAGGCCTGTGCGTAAGTACGATCATATTTGCAGTTGACTTGGCATCGTATAAATGACCATTCCCTTCCAGAAGCGAAACCAGGATTTTTTTTAATTTCTCTATCGCTTCCTTGTTCCTGTAGCTGTGGGATACTATCATCGTATCTTTTTCGAGGTCAACCCTGTCCACGATCCTGTAAGTCTCATAAACCTCTTTTATCAGGTGAAGCATTTCATCGGGAGGTATCTCCCGGATTGGTTTTTGTGCCAGGTTTTCAATTGTTATATCCTCAAGAGGTATATTACCGGCAAATAGATCCTCAAGGTAGTTCCTGTGAACAGTGACCATATTGTAATTACTTGAAATGTGCCTGTTGATCACCGATTTCCAGAAAGCCGGACGGCTTTTTATTGCTTTTATCACAGTGTCATTTCTCCCGAAAAAGGTGATGAGGCTTTTCTCTGCATCCTTTTTATTTGACATTGAAAGCCCGACCTTGCGGCAATCGCTGAAATTGACAGCGTACTTGATCTCAAGCGGCGCCCGGTCAAGTGAATTACGAACCAGATACTGTGACAGAATACATGCTGCCAATTTTATTTTTTGAGGATCTCCTTTCAATTCTACCGATACGAAAGAGGGAAGGCTGTCAAGATCATATTTTAATGCAAGCTCAATATCCCATTCCCATTCCTTGAACCTGCGTTTCAGGAGTTCCTCAAGTTTACTCATCGAATTCAAAGCTGGATCGATAAGTTCATTCAGCTCGGCGTCTGGAACGAGGATGCCGTCAACCTCTGTAAGCATCCAGTTAAAGAGAGAGAAATTTATTGCAGAAGAATTCGTATGGCAGGCATATTTTTCAGCTATGTTTATCATATCCTTTATTGCAGCGCCCAGATTACCATTGTGCTTCTCCAGATATGGCTTTAATTTTTCAATATGTTCATCGTCGATGGAGATGTGCCTTGAAACATTCATGTTCTGACCTCCTGTATTTCAACCACCCCAATTCTGAATATCTAATGTCAATGCTAAAAGATTATTTGACAATGAATTCATTCGTTTATGCCAAATTGATGATGCACCTTGGCAATAATTTGCAATTGAACCTTCTGCAACAGAAAGGCTTAAATGAATTGAACACCACAGATTAATTCAGGAAAGTGAGGAGTTAGTAATTTGCAGAAAGGGAGATTGATATCAATTGCTCTACTAAATGACTTTACAGTATCATCACAAAACATCTGATATAATCATTTTTTCTGTATGCGATTAACTATCTCAATAAAATAAAAGGAGGATATAATGAAAATTAAAAATATATTAGCATCGGTAGTCCTGATATTAGCACTGCTCACAGGAGGGATATCCATAGCTGGAGCCTTTCCAGGGCAAACCATGGCATGCAATGGTTGTCATACATTATCGCCATCCATTATTGTCAGCACAAATATTACTTCACTTACAGTGAATCCCAATCAGATTTTTACTGTGGGCATAACCTATAGTGGAGGACTTGCTACAGGTGCAGGACCGGAAACAGAGGTAAACTGGCCGACTGATTTTTCTAACATCGGTCTCTCGAATATTTCAAATAGTTTATTTAATCCGACACCACGTATTCCGGCCCCTGCAGGCGCGGCATCGAGCGGGACGGCATCATCAGTCCTGACAGCACCGGCAGTTCCCGGAACCTATACTCTCAGGGTATATACAAGTTCCGGAACAAATATGGCCCCGGATGGAACGAACTTTGCAGAAATTACAGTAGCAGTCGCGACCCCGACGCCGACACCTACAACATCACCAACACCAACTCCGGCTCCGCCACCAATACTGGCCACGATCACCGATTCACCCTCAACAGCTACTCCGGGTATCAATGCAACCCAGTTGTTCATTGCTACGGCAAGGGACCAGAATGGCGCTCCGCTGCCGGGAATCAATATAACATTTACGAGCACCCCTCCCGGAAATGTTTCCCCGGTGAATGCAATAACAGGCGCCGATGGAAATGCATCCACATCATTCATGGCAGGTGCTGTGGGAACATCAATGGTAAATGCAACTAACGGCACCGTAACAGGAAGCGCAGTCGTGATTGTGCGATCAGGGATGACTTGGCAGGTGCTCGCGGGTGGAGAAACGCCCGACATGGCGCTGCAGGGCATGGGATTCTATCCCGGAAGCATCATCATTAACGAAGGTGATACTATCGTCTGGACGCTCGGAGGTCATCTGGTACATACTGTCAGCTTCCTGAGCGGTGCACAGATCCCCGATCCCGGCAATGCATCAGTATTCCTGCCTGCCGGCGGCTCAACTTACAACGGCACAGGTGTTTCAAGTTCCGGCTTATTAACGCCGGGTATGAGTTACTCCCTGACATTCACCAAGCAGGGCTTTTATGACTATCGTTGTCTTATCCATCCTGGCATGACTGGCGTCGTCATAGTGCAGCCCGCAGGCAGCCCCTACCCGTCAAACCAGAGCCAGTATACAGCACTGGGTATGAGGGAATTGCAGGAGGATATGGATACAGGGCAGGAACTGGAAGATCATGAAAGCCCTGAAACATCTCAGGGAGAGAACGGCATAACAGTATTTCATGTGTCTGCCGACATCCCCCTTCCTGTAAATGCAAGTCTGCGCTTAATGCCGGAGAACAACTCCAATGTGACCGGAAATGCTGCACTGAGCTTTATCGGCGTGGGTGAAATGCAGGTACAGATAATGGTGACCGGTCTTGTTCCGAACAACACATATCCGGCAGATATCCGCATAGGCACAAGCGAAGCAGGCGGTCCGATCCTTTATACACTGGGTAACTTAACTGCCGACTTTAATGGCACAGGCACCAGCACGACTGTAATCACAGGCCCCCCATGGTTTGCGGTAGCAAGCAGAGGCTGGTTCATTAACGTGCATCAGGGACCTGCAATGGAAGGTACCGGGGCTACACCTATAGCAAGCGGTGATATTGTTAAGCATAATGCGATGTTCGCACGGTTTACACCTCAGAATCTGACCATACACGTTAACGATTCAATAGTATGGAAACAGTTGAACTTTATCGAGATACACACAGTCACATTCCCTGAAGCAGGTAATAACCCACCGGAATTCCTGCTACCAAATCTCACAGTAAACCCGGTGGCAGCGACACCAGCAGGCGGGAGTATCCACAACGGCACAGGTTTCTATAACTCAGGTATACTTAACGCCGGGGATAACTACACCCTGACTTTCACGAAACCCGGCACGTATAATTACGTGTGTACTATCCACGATAATATGAATATGACCGGTAATGTTACAGTGACCGGGAGACAGCCGCCTGAGGTCGAGGCATACGATACGGACAATAACGGTATAATCGACAAGGGGGAAGCGGTGAGGGCAATCGAGGACTATTTCGTTGGAAGGACTACGAGGGTAGTGGCCATAGAAGTGGTTATAGCGTACTTCAATCACTGAGACAATAACAAGTCTGGAGCCGGTATTCCTTTTGGAATACCAATTTTTTTTTATTTTGTAACATTTATTTAAAGCGTACGTTAAATAATATTAAATATACAGCTTAAAGAATGGAGGATTATAAATGGCAACAGGTGATTTGAACAAGAAGTTTGGCTGGATATGGCTATTGTTAGGCCCGTTAATGGGTTTGTATATAACCGGCCAGATGGTCGGCCTGGGAGCTGCATATAATGCGGCCACAAGAGAACTGATAATAGCAGGGCAAAACGTGACAATGTATGTGGGAGAACCAGGCATAAGAGTAGTAAACCGGCTCATACATGCGCATAGCGCACTTCTTGCAATCCTGAATATAGTTTATGGGCTCAGCATCGATAATGTCAACCTGTCAGACAAAACCAAAAGGTTTGGCAGCGTTCTTGCGGTTGCGGTCGCAATTCTTGTAACATTTGCTTTCTATTTCCTCGAGGTAGCATCTTTGAGGGGGCTTGCCGTTCCTTTCAGGGTATTGGGTGGGATGAGCCTGGGAGTTGCAATCCTGATAATGGTTGTCGGGCAGCTTAAGAAATAGATAGAATAAAACCCGGCATACGCAAAAGATTAATACATATTTACCCAATCATTACATCAAGGAGGGTCAGAATCTGGAAACAGAAGAAATAATCAGCTTGCTGAATGAAGATTTTGTCAAAGAGATCGAAGCCTCAATGATCTATGTAAGGAACGCTTTCATCATGCCAAAGTGCGACCCGAGCCGGGTCACGGAAGCCATATCCATCTATGAAATGAGGCATATGAACTGGCTTGCGGAACTGATCGTGAAAAGGGGAGGAAAGCCGAGCATGGAGCACAAGGCACTCGATTTCGGGGGCGATGACCTGAATGGTCAGCTGGAGAAGCAGATCGCGCTTGAGACCGAGGCGATTGAGCGATACAAAAGGCATATCGAGCTCATAGACGATGCCGAGGTTGTGGGCGTCCTGAGGCACATACTCGATGAAGAAAAACGGCACAGGAAAGAGTTCAGGATCAGGCTTGAAAAGTTACAAAAGTAAATCCTTTATGTTTTTTACTCCCTCTCCCTCACAAGAACCTCAACAACCGAAGGGTCAGAAAGCGTAGTGGTATCACCGAGCTGATCAATCTCCCCTGATGCAATTTTGCGAAGTATCCGCCTCATGATCTTGCCGGACCGCGTCTTGGGAAGCCCGTCCACGAATTGCAGTTTCTCGGGTTTTGCGATAGGGCCTATCGTATTCCTCACATGATCGACAAGTTCTGACTTCAATTTCTTATTTTTTTCCAAACCCACTTTTAGCGTGACAAAGGCATAGATCGCTTCTCCTTTTACTTCATGCGGATAGCCGACCACGGCAGCCTCGGCGACAGCGGGATGGGATACAAGCGAGCTTTCAATTTCAGCAGGTCCGAGCCTGTGCCCTGAAACTTTGATCACGTCATCGATCCGCCCCATAATCCAGAAGTACCCGTCCTCATCCTTCCGTGCACTATCCTCGGTCGCGTACAACCCTGGAAATTTTGTGAAATACTTTTCCTTAAACCGCGGGTGGTTGCCGTAAACCGTTCTCATCATTCCTGGCCAGGGTTTCCTGATCACAAGCATACCGCCTTCGTTAACATCCGCCTCAGTCCCGTCCTGACGAATAACAACCTCCTCGATCAATTTAAATGTCAATGTGTCATAGCCATTCTTAAGAGGAGTTTCCCCTGGAAGAGGTGTTATAAGGATTCCTCCGGTCTCAGTCTGCCACCAGGTATCCACGATCGGGCATCGCTCATTCCCGATAACCTTATAGTACCACATCCAGGCTTCAGGATTTATTGGCTCGCCCACAGTACCGAGAAGACGGAGGCTTGAAAGGTCTTTTCCTTTCGGCCATTCATCACCCATTCTTTCAAGTGCCCTTATTGCAGTGGGAGAGGTGTAGAAGATCGTGACCCTGTATTTTTCGATCAATCCCCAGAACCTGTCAGGTTTCGG
>CABMIA010000061.1 GCA_902386085.1 uncultured archaeon | reverse complement strand
GGAAATAAACCCCTGCAATCCGGGTTCTGAATGGCAATTTAGGCATACTGCCTTTGTTGCATGCGTCGAGTTTTGCCATGTCTCGTAGTAAAAATTCATTTCATGGCATGAGTTACAAAACCCTGGCTGTGATCTCGCCGCCTGGAACCCGATATCAGCGGCAATTATCATGATTGCCAGAATGACCAGTGAAGTTAATGAAACTGTTTTCTTATCTGCCATGTTACCAGCTTATTTCAATGAATCCCCGGGAAAACTGCTGCAGGGATGCAATTCGTAAATGAAACAACCCGATCTCACACCAGGTTTCATGAATTCATCTGTGATTGTAGTCATAATGCCGGCCTGTAATAAAGCAAAACATTGCCGGAGCTAAAGTTTTTTGTTCTTATAAGCTCCAGGTTTAGTTTATGGGCTATTCCGCCAAATAAAGTATTGCCTTTACCCAGGACAACCGGGTTCACTATAATCCGGAATTCATCAATTAAGCCCTGTTGAATTAGGCTTACACTCAGGCTGGAACTCCCGAATATTGCCAGGTCTTTTCCGCGCTGCTGCTTGAGTTTCGTGATTTCTTCAGCAATATTTTCTTTCACGATTCTGGAATTGTTCCATTCCGCCGTTTCAAGTGTCCTTGAAAAAACGATTTTGGGTATATTATTCATCTTTTCAGCAACTATCGGGTCGTCTTCTTTTGCTGACCTGGTTGGCCAGTAACCTGCCATCAGTTCATACGTCTTTCGCCCGAACAGTATAACACCCACATTGTCGAGCTGGTTAGCCGCGAACTCATTGAATTCCTCATCAACGTTATGCCAGTCCAGTTCATGGTTTGGTCCCTCAAAGAAACCATCCAGGCTTATCATCATGAATAAAAATACTTTTCTCATATTACTTCCTCAGAACATTCCATTTACATTGGCAGAATCCTGCTGAATAGCCTGACCTACATCCCACAATCTACGATCTTGTCATCCTTAAACCGGAAAATATGAACCACTGCTGCCCCAGGGTCTCCAGTGTTTTGCTGCACATGGGAGAAAGTGACGACCATATCTCTATCATCGAGAGTGAGTTTGATCTCCAGTTTTTTGTCGGGATTTTGAGTCCAATTTTCTTCCATCGCCAGCATCAGCGATTCGCCATCGCCGCGGAAAAAAGGGTTATGATGCCGAAAGTCCCGGCTGACATATTTGCTGTAGGTTTCCCTGACTTTTCCCGATCCAGCAAGCTTCAGAAACGAAATGGCAATTTCACTGTGAGTTATCTGGGTCATCTGGATCTCCCCTTTCAGGCTCATGCAACAATAGTACTATTTTCGTAATTATTTCCCCCATTCTATTTGTTATTCATATATATAAGATTCTTCTTCTGCCATTTAAATCACCTTTGTTTTAGGACGCTATTTCGAACACTCGAAACCATAGGCAAGAATAGAGAAGAAATAATTTCAGACATCCAGAATAGATTATTCGAGAAGTATAATTTTGAGCATCCTGATGTCAATATGGATTGGACAAGTCTGGTTCTTTACGGCGATAAAAGTAAGCTGGGAAAATATGGGTATAGCAGAGATCATAGACCAGACAAGAAACAAATAACTGTCGGCATAAGTGAACTTTCAGGTCCTCTTCCCTTCAAATACCCCACCGCCTCCGCCACCCCTGCCCCGTGCTCCCCTCCGTGACCATATCCGCCACTAGCTTCAACTTCCTGAAAAATAGCATAATCTTAAAATAAGAAAAAGCAAATATAAGATTATCTTAATATAATGTGATTTGATGAGTGAAAATGCATTTATCTGCAAAGTAACAAAGGCAGGAACTATAACCATACCTAAGAAGCTGAGATCGAAATATCATATCAAAGTTGGAGATATGGTAAAATATACCGATACAAATGACGGAATAAAGATAGTACCTTCTGAGCTTTCAATCGTATCTCCCAGGATAAAAGCGATATGGGATGAAGCCGATAAAAAGAAAATCAGCATTCATGAAATAGTAGAAACTGTAAAAGAAGTACGCAAACAAGTCTACAATGAAGAGTATTGAACTTAAATTTTTCATAGATACGACAGTTGCAGTTTCCGCAATAACCGGAAGAAATACCGATGCCTGGGTGCTTCTTGAGAGCGGCAAGAGAAAAGTGGTCTCACTTTATGTGAATGACTTCGTGATAAAAGAAACCCGCTGGACTTTAGAAGTACTGGATATTTCACAGGAAAATATAAATTATGCAGTTAATTATATTCTGGAATGCTGCATAGTAAGAAAGAACGTTCCAAAAAAGGAGTTTTCAAGGTTCAGGATTCGGGATAAGAATGATATTCCTATTCTTGCAGGTGCAGTGAAAGAATCGGCTGTTCTGGTAACTGAAGATAATTTGTTAAAAGATGATTCGAAGGGATATGCGGAGAGTGTAACGCCTGAAGAGGCTTTGCGAAAGATCAAATGATAGCCAGGAATAGAACGCGCCAGATATAGCAATGCGCGGGGTCAGCAGCGCAGATTGAGGTGAAGGTTCATCCCCGAAAGCGCAAACTCGACGCGCGAGGAGGCGAGGGAGAGGGTTCACTTTTCATTGTTAACTTCAAGAGCGCCGTTTTCTGATTAAACTTTCCGCTTTATTTATTCCAAAAGTTAATTAACTTGAAAATATATAGTAAATTTCAAGTGAACAAATGCCTACCACAGTTGAAATAAAAGGAGAGTTTGAGATAAAGATAAAGCGCCTCATGGACGCAGGGCTTTATGGAAGCGTTACTGAAGCGGTACGTGATGCACTGCGCCATCTACTCCGCG
>CABMIA010000060.1 GCA_902386085.1 uncultured archaeon | reverse complement strand
TTGTAAACCGAATATTTTCCCAGGCGCTTTGGAGATGTTGATATGTAGCGGCCATCAAGGAGCACCCTTACACCATAATCTGTGGGCGACCTTACGACGCGGCCGAGAGCCTGCCTGACTTTTCTTATTGTGGGTATCTCGATCGCATAGTCCCAGCCATGCCCGAACTCAGCCTCGTATGAGGATTCAACAGCCCGCGTCCGGTCGTTAAGGGCAGGATATCCGACACCAACAATGACGACAGTTCTTCCTCTTCCATCTTTATAGTCCACTCCCTCTGTCAGCGTTCCCCACATATATGAGATGAGCACAGCCTTCTTACCTGCCTCTCCTATACTGAAAAATTCATTCCTGATAGTTTGCGCCGACACTCCAACCTCATCAAGGAAAACAGGAACTATGCACCTGATCCTGTTCCTGTACTGGCTTGCTTCATAGAAGCTCGGGAAAAAAATGATGACATTGCCGTCAGATTGTTCAATTATGTCATTTAATACTTTTGTGATGATCTCTTTAGTGGCTGGATTTTCCCTGTCCTTCGAAAATAGCGGCGGGACTGATACGGCTATCGTCAGTCTTTTCTCTTTGGGGAATGTCAGGCCAAAGGACATTTCACGTGTCTCGCGTGTGATACCAAGAGTGGCCTTTACAGTTTCAAATGGAGCGAGCGTAGCTGACATAAGAACCGCAGAATGGACCGCATCAAATAAAGGCGCGGTTACGTTTTTCGGGATGCACACGAATAATTCAAGTCTTCCGTATATTTCCTTATTCTGCCTTCTCACGCCAAGGATCGGGTAATAAACCATATTATTCGATGATTTCATGTATTCGGAAAGGAATATTGCGGCGATAAGGCTGCTGCATATTTTTTTCACGGGACTTTTGCCATCTTTGAACTGTTTCTCATAGAACGCATCAATCTTCAATCACGCACTTCTAATGCGTTATATGGTGTCTAATGGGTTTTTAATTCCCGCGTTATCAAGTGCTTTCAATAGCTTGAGCCTGAAAAGATCTTCGCGCTCCTGCGGATCAGCGATCCTGAGGTCGTACCAGTCATTCCCCACCCTTTCACGCTCGCCGAACTTCTTATTGAGGAAATATTCATATGTTGAACGCATTGTGTCAAGAAGAACCCTCAGGAAAGTTTCGATCTCCTTTGAGGACATCCCCTCCTGGTTTGCCTCCACTTCATCAAGTGCCCTGTTTATGGTCAGTTCTGTCAGTGTCATGGATGAATGCGATCGCGCAGAGGATTCGATATTATGGGCTTCGTCAAGGATCAGTATGATATCTTTCAATCCTTTATCCATCCAGCCCAGGACATTTGTCCGGATATCCTCGCTGAGAAAGTGATGATAATTGCATATCAGGAGGTCAGCTTCTTTCATGTATCTTTTGAGCAGTTCATATCCGCAACTGTCATTGGACAAAGCCCAGTCCGCAACTTCTTCAGGCGTGCGGACACCCGAGAACAGCCACGACCTGAAATCCGTGCTGTCTGTTTTTAATATTTCAAGCAGCATTTCGCATGAATTCTTGCGGAGGTCGTGTATCTGCCGTTCGTATTTATCTGATTCACTGCTTAACTGCCTCTGGACATCGATCAAACCTGTTTCTTTTGTCCTCTTGAGTTTATCCTTTACTGATGTTATTTCGTTCTTGAGCTGTGAATGGTCTTTTTCCTGCTCGAGCAGTTTGTATGTATTGTCCCGCAGAAGGCTGCATGTATCGTAATCCATGTTCTGTTTCGGGCACATCAGCATTTTTCCTTTAACTACCACGACCTTTATATCGGCTTTTTTCTTGATCTCCCGTGCCTCTTCGATGAACTGGGCCATCTGCTGGTGGACATTTGTGGCAATAACTACTGTTTTCTTCTCCTGTTTTGCAATATGAATAGCAGGCGCAAGCGCGCTGAGTGTTTTTCCGGTGCCACAGGCGCCTTCAAAAAGAATGATCTGTTTTTTTATGATCGCCTCCTGTATTGCATCCATCGCATCAAGTTGATTTGCATATGGCTCGTATTTTGGAAAATATTTAAGGTAGTCCCTTTTCATTGGCGGTTATAAGATGCTAACCTGATATAAAACGTGCTATTCTCGGGTATTTTCAGGTATATGGTAAATTGGTGGTACTGAAGTGCTACTAGAGTTTATATCAGTGATACTATCTATCTAATCTAGATAAAAATGGATAGTAAAAAAAAACAGGGGGAAAACAATACGAACTCTTTAGCAGTAGTTAGAGCAGATGACATATCAAAGGTTAAAACCGCGCTATGTGATCTAGTAAGGTATGGGAGACTGACTTTTTCGGATAAGGCCAGAAGGTTGGAGCCAGCGTTTGCTGATAACATCCTGATCCACGTCATGAAAAGTCCGTTAAGGACATGCTGTGAAGCAGCGTCAATTGTATCTCTGGAGGATGAAGCAAGCGCTGCAATAGGAAGGCTCAGGAAGATCCATCCGCCGGCGCATGTCATCATAGTAAGCCCGAGACATGAGATATATCATGAGCTTGTGAATTACGTCGATATATTACCGGAAATAGACCTGATGTTCGAGCCCAAGGTTGAACCGGAAGCCGAAGCCCAGACGGCGGAAGCCGAATATCAGTATTAAGGTTTCGGGAATTTACGGGTGTTA
>CABMIA010000059.1 GCA_902386085.1 uncultured archaeon | reverse complement strand
TTCAGGCGTCAGAATATGCCAGTATGAGGTTGCCTTCGCTTCGGACTTCAATGCCTCTGAGACGACTTCTTCTTTTTCTTTAATTATGGTTACGCATTTTTCCTCGCCGCTCCGAATGGTCCTTGAAAGCTCTGAAAGCGGGTGTCCCTTGCATTTTATAGTAAAGGATTTATACCAGCCGAACGGCGCACGTTTAACTTCAAATTGCGCTTCCTTTAACAGATCTTCAAGTCTTTTCAGCGCTTCGATAGCTGCCTTTGGCGACGCCAGGCTTGAACTGAGGTGGGCATAAGGGTAGAGCATAACGCGGTTTGTCTTGACCTGCTCGGTGACCTTCCTGATTTCCCCGGCAGTCTGTTTAGCCACATATTCGATGTTCTCTTCATCATTTTTTTCAACAGCCACAAAAACTGTGAGAGCTTCTTCCATCCGCCCCTTTTTGAGTGAATCCTCGATTTTCTCAGCAACAGGCGTGCTTTTTTTTGTCTCGTATTCTATATAATCAGAATGAATGAGTAGTATCTGCATGTTATCACTTTGATGCCTCTACACCTCAATTAGGCTTAAAGTTTTGTCGGTCTAACCTATTTTAATTAATGACCGTGATATTTTATCATTATGATAATGAGGACCATATCGATACTTTTAAATAGAATGGTGTCATACAAATGTCTGACACATGGCGTACAAATGTCGCACTAAAGGCGTACAGGTGCATGCCACTGGCCTCCTTCCACAGGGAGATACCAAAATGCAAAGAGTAACACTAAGGCTCCCGGAACAGCAATTAAAAATGATCGACATGTTAGTAGAGTATGGTGAATTTCCGTCCGCAAGTGAAGCAATCAGGACGGCTATAAGGGATTTAATCGATCAGAGAAGTGAAAAATTGGTTGGCAGGATGAAATTATTCGAAAAAGCGCAAGAACAGACAAAAAATATTGACACTTTCCTGCGCTTGAAAGAAGAACAATAAAACCAATTAGAGGGGATGAAAATATGGAATCATTTGTACAAGATGCCCTTAAAATGGCAGAAAAGGAACAGCAGTTGAAGAGAGCCGCGACAGGTGCCGGTGATGACGTCGAAGATTTCGGAACTCCAAAGATCGTAGTGGTAGGATGCGGCGGCGGCGGCAACAACACAGTCAACCGCCTTTATAACATCGGCGTGGCCGGTGCGGAGACGATCGCGATAAACACGGACAAGATACACCTTGACATCACGCAGGCTGACAAGAAAATCCTGATCGGAAAATCCATAACAAGAGGACTCGGCGCAGGCGGATTCCCTGAAATAGGAAAGAGAGCGGCCGAACTTGCAAGGGGTACACTTGAGGAAGTACTTAAGAACGCAAACCTCGTCTTTGTCACAGCAGGCATGGGCGGTGGAACAGGAACAGGCGTAGCGCCTGTGGTTGCACAGATCGCCAAAGACCAGGGTGCAATCGTAATAGGAATGGTTACAAGCCCGTTCAGGGTCGAGCGGGCAAGAATGGTTAAAGCAGAAGAAGGCCTTGATGATCTGAGGAATTCGGCAGATACGGTTATTGTACTTGATAATAACCGCCTCCTTGACTATGTGCCCAATCTTCCGATCGATCAGGCGTTCTCTGTGATGGACCAACTGATATCCGAGACTGTTAAAGGGATATCCGAGACAATCACACAACCGTCATTAATCAATCTTGACTATGCTGATGTCAGGGCCATAATGAAAGGAGGAGGACTTGCAGTAATGCTTGTCGGAGAAGCAAAGGGCCAGGATAAGGCAAAGGAAGTCGTGAGAGCAGCATTGAACCACCCGCTGCTCGATGTGGATACAACAGGCGCGACGGGATGCCTGTTGCATATCACAGGAGGACCGGACATGTCTCTGCACGAAGCGGAACAGATCGCATCTTCACTGACCTACGAACTTGATTCCCATGCCAATGTGATATGGGGCGCAAGGGTAAGGAAGGATTACGAGAGCAAGGTGCGCTGCATGGCCATAATGACTGGCATCAAATCCGCGCAGATAATGGGGCCGAACGAGCAGCGCACGGCTTCAAGGGCCAGCGCGCCACCAATGGAGGAAAAGGTGCGTGTCCCTGCTGCAGCGCGTGTCCCAGGTTCACGAGCTTCAAAGGGTTCGATAATTGACCAGATAGTGTGATAATATGAAATGCAAGCGCTCAAAGATAAGTTGTGTCACGAGTATTATCAACAAGGCATGGGAGGAGATGCGTGCTTGCGAGTGTGGAGTGTCTTGCGGATATAAACCAAAAGGGTCGGTAAAGGCGTAGATCTAAATCTGGCAATAAGATTGCCAGATTCTTTTTTCCTTTTTTAATGCATAAGAATAATCTATATGCCGGCATATTTTAGCACATGGATTTATCCGATACGCTCAAAAAACTGAAAAATAACGAGATAAGTCTTGAAGATGCTGAGAAGCAGCTTCGTTTGGCTAATTTTGAACAACTATCGAACATCGCGCGAGTAGATATCCACCGGGCAAAAAGGGTGGGTATCCCTGAAGCGATCATTGCAGATTGTAAAACAAGCGATGAAGTTGTAGCTATTGCGCGCGTTCATTTAAAAAATGAAAGAAGGGCCATTATAACCCGGGCATGTGATGAGAATTATGCAGCGCTGGAATCCCTGGCAAAAGAAATGGGTGTGAATATCAGGTTGTCGAAGCGGGCAAATATCGCAGTTCTCGGTGATCCTGCACGTAAAACCGGGGGACGCGTGGGTATAATTTCAGCAGGAACTGCCGACATCCCGGTGGCAGAAGAGGCAAAAGTAATAGCAGAAGAGATGGGCTGTTCTGTCACCACCATATATGATGTGGGGGTCGCCGGGATCCACAGATTGTTTCCGGAATTAACAAAGCTTGTTGAAGCTGGCGTGGATGCCATTGTAGTCGCCGCGGGACGGGAAGGTACTCTTCCCACGATCGTTTCAGGGCTGGTAGATGTACCTGTCATTGGTGTTCCTGTCTCTACCGGTTACGGCGCCGGGGGAAAAGGAGAGGCCGCACTTCTTTCGATGCTGCAGTCATGTTCTGTCCTGACCGTGGTGAATATCGATGCGGGTTTTGTGGCCGGGGCCTTTGCAGCAAGGATTGCTAACCAGGTCGCAAAATACAGAAATCAGGAAACCTGAAGCGAATAACTTATTTCAAATATCTTTTTAAAAGCCAAATTTATATAGTTTAATCAAAGAAGAAATCCAATTAGCTTTTTGACTTAAAAAGCTACCTCTTTTTTCCCTATGACCTGGTTTTGATAGGAGGGCAAGCCATCGCCTCACCGACAGACTTAAATAGTTGATTAAGTCCCCCTCATGTG
>CABMIA010000058.1 GCA_902386085.1 uncultured archaeon | reverse complement strand
CTTGGCATAGCGCACGACGGGGATGCAGACAGGATGATGGCGGTTGATAACCGGGGGAATTTTGTGACTGGTGATAAAATGCTTGCTTTTCTGGCAGCGAGGGAAGCTAAAAAAGCCATAGCCGTACCAGTTGATACTTCAAGGGTAATTGACGATCTTCTTGAGGGAGTTAAGATATCACGCACAAAAGTCGGGGATGTCTATGTTGCGGAAGAGCTGAAAAGGATCAGGGGGGAATTCGGAGGCGAACCTTCAGGGGCATGGATCTTCCCGAAGATATCATTATGCCCTGACGGGATATATGCTGCGGCGCACCTGGTTGGGCTGGTGAATAAGGAAGGGGATTTTGGAGAATTGCTGGATGACATACCGGCGTATCCTGTAAAACGGGGAGCATTTGTATGCGCTGACAGAAAAAAGGCTATGTCGCGTATATCAGAAGAACTTGGAAAACTTGGCACGATCAATACACTTGACGGCGTGAAAGTGGACCTGGAAGACGGATGGATACTTGTAAGGCCAAGCGGCACTGAACCCAAAATAAGAATAACGGTTGAATCCATGAACAGATGCGATGAAATGTATGAAATGGCGCAAAATATTGTAAAGAGGGAAATAAAATGAAAGCAGTGATACTTGCGGCAGGAAAAGGAACGAGAATGGGACCGCTCACCGGGAACAGGCCAAAGGTGATGCTGCCTATTGTGAACAGGCCGCTGCTTGAGCATATTATCCTTACGTTGAAAATTGCAGGCATCAGGGAATTTTTCCTTGTCGTGGGATATTGCAAAGAAAAGATAATCGAATATTTTGGAAATGGTTCAAGGCTTGGCATCAAAATAGAATATATTGAACAGCATAGCCAGAAGGGAACTGCGGATGCAATAGGTGTGGCAGGAGATTATGTAAATGGAAGGTTCCTCGTGGCAAACGGTGATGTGATCGCTGGGGTCCAGGATATTAAAAAAATGATACAAACCAGAGGGGATGTAGTTTTAGCTGCCAAAAAAGTTGCAGACCCCGGCCAGTACGGGGTATTGTATGTTAAAGGGAATAGGATCTCAAGAATAGTTGAAAAACCCGAAATTCCGGAATCGGACCTTGCAAATGCAGGTATCTACGTGTTTTCACATGCAATCTTTGATGCCATAGAAAATACCGGGCCATCTGTGAGGGGGGAATACGAGATCACGGATTCCATTCAGTTTCTGCTGGATTCAGGATACGAATCCGGATTCGTGATCCTTGAGGAATGGCAGGATATAGGATTTCCCTGGCACCTGCTTGAATCCAATGAATCAATGCTTGAAGACGGAAGAGATTTGCAATGGGAGATCCGGGGCGAGGTTGAACCATTTGCGACCCTGAAAGGGAACGTGGCAACCGGCGAGGGGACGATCATAAGAAACGGGACATATATAGAAGGCCCGGTGATCATCGGTAAGAACTGCAATATAGGGCCCAACTGCTATATCAGGCCGGCTACCAGTATCGGGGACGATGTGAGAATAGGAAACGGCGTTGAGGTTAAAAACAGCATTGTGATGAAAGGAACACATATCGGGCATTTGAGCTATGTCGGGGACAGCATCATCGGGGAAGGATGCAATTTCGGGGCGGGGACAAAGGTGGCAAATCTGAGGCACGACGGCAGGACCGTACTGGTAGAACTCGGGAGAAAGAAATTTGATTCCGGCAGGAGGAAACTTGGCGTGATAATGGGGGATAATGTGCACACGGGTATAAACAGCATGATCAATGTGGGCACAACTGTAGTGAGTGAGGGATTCATTAAGCCGGGTGAATATATAACGGGTAATTTTACGAATGTTTCAAGTCATAGTAAATGATTAATTAATAATTTAAAGAAGATTTATGTACAATAAGATATATCAATAAATATATTGATAGAAAATAGCAGGAGTATATTGTGAGCAGTGCAATTACCGTAATCCTTCCGGCATTCAACGAAGAAGTATCCATTGGCAGCATAGTGCTTCATGCCAGGCAGCATGCAGACCGCGTTATCGTAATAGACGACGGCAGCACGGACCGCACAGCTGAAATGGCAAAACTTGCGGGCGCTGAGGTGATACGCCATCCAAAGAACCTTGGGAAAAGAGGTTAACTTAGAACAGGGTTTATAGCAGTGAACTGGCCTGATGTTATTTTAACCATGGACGCGGACGGGAAGCCTGAAAGGATAAATGAATTCGTCAATGCCATATATGAGGGTTATGATATAGTAATCAGTTCAATATCCGCCAGTAAATCTTCTGGCAATGAAAATTTTCTTTTCCCGAATAAAATTGAACCAGGCAACAAGAAAGAAGAAATTTTGGCCTTATCAAAGAAATCTTTGAATGTTATCGATCTGGCGGGCTTGAACAAACCGATGGTTAAAAATATAGTATCCCAGGCTGAAAAGAGCCACCTGAAGATAAAATACTTGTATTCAGATAAAAAGGCCAGTTTCATCCGGGCCAGTGGTTATAATATAGGAGTTGTAGTTCCTGCATTCAATGAAGAATTGCTGATAGAAGAGACGCTCCGCAGCGTTCCGGAATATGTTACAAAGATTTACGTGGTAGATGATTGCAGCACAGACAGGACGTCCGAGATCGTAAAAAGCTTTACCGACCCCAGGATAGTACCCGTGAGGCATGATAAGAATCGGGGTGTTGGAGCTGCAATAATCACAGGCTACAAACTGGCACTTGAAGATGAAATGGATATTGTGGCTGTAATGGCAGGGGATAACCAGATGGATCCGGAGCAGCTCCCGGGGCTTCTGATGCCAATAATCGAGGGGAGGGCGGATTATACCAAGGGGAACCGGCTGATAAGCAAGGAGTTCAGGCAGGGCATGAGCAGATGGAGGTTTTTCGGGAATGCGATGCTAACAATGATAACGAAGATTGGATGTGGATACTGGCATATCATGGATCCTCAGAATGGATATACGGCAATATCCAGACATGCGCTTGAGGTGATGAGTCTGGACAGCTTGTATCCCTATTACGGATATTGCAATGACCTGTTGATCAAACTCAATACATTCGGGATGCGGGTGGAAGATGTGGTGATGCCGGCGCGCTACGGCAGGGAAAAGTCCAAGATCAAGTACAGCAAATATATCGTGAAGGTGGCGCCTATGATTTTCAGGGGGTTCTTATGGAGACTAAAAACAAAATACATTGTTCTGGACTTTCATCCTCTAGTTTTCTTCTATATTTCAAGCATGGTACTTTTGCCTGCCGGAGTGCTTTTCAGCCTGTGGATATTAATTCAGAAGTTATATCACAATCCGGTCTCGGCAAACTTTCCACTCCTGGCGGTGTTTATAGACCTCATGGGACTGCAGTTCCTGATGTTTGCGATGCTCTTTGACATGCAGGCTGATAAGAGCAGGATGGGGACTGTGTGATAACTTAACGTCCCTTGAAAAACAGGTATTTCAGAACAAATAACATTATAATGATAAATCCGAGTGTTTCAGAGACAAAATCGTAAGTGAAACCCGGCATGTAGGAATTCCTGAACACGACAAGGAAATAGTCAAGCCTGTTTTCAGGAACGCCCCGTGGAAAACTCCATCCCAGCAGCGGCCAAAGGAGAATTGCAGGCTCTGTCCACATATTATCTTCCAGGAGGTGGAGGAAAGAAGCGCCGGATACCAAAAGGATGCGTATGTCATCGCGGCGCCTGTATTGATAAAATCCCACAAGAGCGAGTATAAGGCTGAATGCAAGGGTATGGGCAATTAGCCGTCCGCTGGCAAGAGAATAAGGGAAGATTATCCTGCCCAGAAGTTTATCGATAATGTCGGGAAGTATGGCTCCAAATATTACATACAAATAGTTGATCCTGCCGCGGATTCCAGGTACAAGATAACTCAGGATGAAAAAAACGCCAAGTGTGACCCCAAGATGACCGAGCAGAAACATAATAGCTCTTCACGTCACAAAACATCAAAAAGGCTTTGAGACCGCAGTCGCCGAGAACTACCCAACCTTGACACTGGCAGAGTACTTTCTCACATGAGATTCAGGGTTTTGAGGACTACAGATTTAGAATTTTTAAAAAAACGCATACTGTATTGATATTCCATGCATTCTAAGATTTTAAATGCCAATAGGTTTAAAAGTGTGAGAATTTATATGAAATATTTATGGAAATTTGAGATACTAATTAAGATTTTAATTTATAAAGTATATGGAATATAACAATTATAACAATTTCACAAAGAATAAAATCTAACCAGGATCATTTTGATTAAAAATAAGATATCGATAGAGATCGAAAACGAGATAAGCGACATACAATCATTTCCTGATAATCGGTTTATAGAAATAATCCGGGAAGTAGGGTTTGAATGCGATTGCTGTGGAAGATGCTGCACCAGCGAATTCAATGATCATGTTTTTCTTCTGGATGGCGATGCTGAAAGGATAATTGAAAAATGCGGCAGGAGCGTCCTTAGACCTGCGCCTTATTATGATTTCTGCGATAATTTGGGCAGGTTCTATGTGATGGGTTATGCCCTCAGGATTAAACCAGGCGGGAATTGCATATTCTATACGGGCGGCAAATGTGAGCACTATGCAATCCGCCCTTCAGTCTGCAAAATATACCCGTACATGCTTCACAGGGAAGCGGATGAAGAGGGCAGCATTGAGTGGAGGCAGATAGCGGGTTTGAACCAGCATGGCCTGTATTACAGTGATATTGATGAGAGGACATGCGAAGAGATAGTAAAAGAAGTAAAAGAGTACGAATCCTGCTTCCTCAGGCAAAAGCTCAGGTTCATGCATGCGATTGAAGAATACTTCAAAAAGCATGGTCTGAGGCACAGCCAGCAGATGTACGATAAACGGATGAGGGAGTTTGGGAAGGGTGAGGAAATAGAAGTTTATGTGTTCTTTCGCGGGAAATTTGAAAAGGAGATTATATCCAAACAAATTATTAACCAATAATGATATATCAAGGTCATAACTTTGAAAGGATCTATGGCAAAAGAATGCGATTACTGCGGTTTCAGGGACCCCATGCCGTTTACGTGCAAGTTCTGCGGCGGATCATTTTGCTATAACCACCGTTTGCCTGAATCCCATTCCTGCCGCGGTCTTGCCGCTTACAAAGAAAAGGTCAGGGAGAGCGGGACATTCTACCAGTACGGTCCCGACCTGGGAGTAAGGAAACGCAGGAATCCGGTTCTAAATTCATTAAACAATGCAGTTTCTGTAATAAAAAGCAACTATTCGCTGACGATCCTGATATTGGTTCTTATTTCTTTCGTTTTGCAATATATTATCCCGTCGTATGAGTTCTACCTGGCCCTTTATCCATCTGAGGTCCTGTCCCGCCCATGGACGCTCGTAACGCATATTTTTCTGCACTCAGGCGGGCTGCATCTCCTGTTCAATATGATGTTCCTGTTTTTCTTCGGGCCCGAGCTTGAGCGCCGCATCGGTGGGAAAAGGTTCCTGATCGTGTTTTTCCTGTCGGGGATAATTGCCGGGATAGGTTATTCGCTGTGGTCTGTTTTCGTTCTCGGATCTCTTGCCCCCGCTGTAGGTGCAAGCGGCGCACTTTTCGGGATATTTGCGTGCCTTGCAGTGATTGCGCCGCATATAGAAATATACGTATATTTTATCCCGATGAAAATCACCTATGCATTGATACTTTTTGCACTGCTTGACCTGCTGTTCATAGGTTCTGGAGACGCGATCGCGCGCAGCGCCCATTTAAGCGGGGTGGTCGCAGGGCTGCTTATGGGCAAGCATCTCAAGAATACAGGGAAGTATATCGGATATTAGATGACGGGTCCGATCACTCGCTTAAAGTCACCATGATACTCGTATGATCTCCCGCCTGCTTCCAGTACGATCCGGAATCCCGGCGTTATCATCTGCGCATACATTTTTCCCTTCTCAGGATAGCCAAGGCTCGTGTCAGGCCAGTCCACTTTTTCAAGTCTGGCGAGTTGAATCTGCCCGGCTGTGATATTTAATCTTGCAGCAAGGTCTTTCTTTGCAAGATCAATTACGGGCTGATATTCGGGAATCCCTGATGTATTATTTGTAGTACCGTTTGTAATATTGTTTGTAATATTGACCGGAACATTTTCCACGCATCCCGAAATAAGGACGAATATAATTAATGAAGCTAAAAGTGGTTTTATCATAGTTTTCTATTGGTTGATCCGGATATTAAAACAATACGCAAAAAGCAGTGTGGAATTAAAATAAACATAGCTGCGGGTTTAACACTAGTCGCCGCTAGACCACCAGGAATTCGTGAACCGTAAAGTATTTAGATTTACATCACCTGTAAAATAAAACAATGGTAGAACTGGACAATCTCGATGTCAGGATATTAACGCATTTGCAGAATAACAGCCGGAAGTCTTTCCAGGAGATAGCCAAATCCTGCCTGACAAGCATTCCTACCGTCAAGAGCCGCGTGGACAGGCTGCTTGAACTGGGGGTCATAAGCAAATTCACCATAGATATCGATAACACCAAGCTGGGTATTACGGAAGCGCTCCTTCTTGTAAATGCAAAGCCCGGAGCGATTGGCAGGATAACCGAGGAACTCAGGGAGCTGGAAGAGGTAAAGGAATTGTATGTGACTTCTGATTCTGACATAGCCGTAGTATCCAGATTAGCAGGTGATATGAAGCGTATTCTTGCGATACAGGATAGGATAAATCTTACGGATGTGAACAACATCCGCATTGTATCCGTAAAAAATGCATTCAGGAAAGACGCAACTATCCCGCTCGCGTCATCCAGTATAACTTTAACCTGCGCTTATTGCGACAGGAAAATGACAGGGGATGCGGTCAGGAAGAAATTCGAAGATAAGGATTATTTCTTTTGCTGCAATACCTGCCAGACAGAGTTTGAAAAGAAATACACGAAACTGCTCGCAAACGCGTAATAAACGATAATTATCAAATGTGAAAATATGAAAACGAATATGAGAATGGTTTTTCTGCTTACTGTTTTATTGTTATCTGTCATAATATCCGGTTGTGTAAGACAAGATGCGTCTACGCCGATACAAAATAAAACACCTGTATCAACACAAATCCCTTTAACGCAAACAAAATCAGACCTGAATTTAGGAGAAATAGCTGTATTACCAGCAATGGAAGCTACAGTCATGGAGGCTAATAAAACTGACAATACCTTTTACAGTTCAGGAGGACAACACATTAATGAGGTAGCGGGTGAAGGAAATGTTTTGATAGTAGCAGATTTTTGGATTAAGAACACTGGCAATAAAACAATCAGGTTTACGAATACTCCGTTTGCACTCAGGGATAATACCGGGTTTAAGTATGACCCTATACTCTATGCTGGCTACGATGGTATCGGATTGTTGAATGATTCATATCCGAACCAAACCAAGAGAGGAAAAGCGGTATTCAGGGTCCCGGTAGAGGCACATGGATTAAATTTCTTTTTGGATTATCCTGATAGCTTCACCGGACCTGACTTCGGGTCTTTGCCTATTAAAGTAAAATCAATATCATGGTGGCCGGGACGATAAAAAATATGAGACGGTCAAGTCTTGCCCGATAAGCGTTCACACAGTCAAGAGACGTATCGACAGGCTGCTTGAACCATGGGCAGCCGATAATGCACAAACATTAAACTGCTAAGGCCATCGCCAGCAAATTCCTTGCGCCCATAGAAAAACCAAGAACAATTAACGTCAACGCCAGTATATACTTCTCACCTTTGTCCTTGTCATCCCTTGAATCCTTTTCAAGCAACATTATTATCACAAGTGCCAAAATCAGTGACAAAGGGATCAGTATGGCTCCGGTTCCAAAAATGGAAGTCAGGAAGGAACTGAAGGGATGTTTGTTCGTATACCCCAGAAGATCAACGCCAATATATGTTGTAAATGAATCAAGCAGAAATGAGAAGATCGCAAATGAATACATCCTGCTGCGGAGATAGGTCATACCGACCGCGGGTGATATTCTTTTAATTAATTCTGTCAAAATTATGGCTGGCACAAGGCTGTATACCAAAATATTGAGATTCCAGTTATAGGAGCTAAAATAAATAAGGATAGCAACGCCTGCTAATGATATTGCCACACCGGCCAATGCATATGTTTTGATATGGTTTTTTATTTTCCCGAGCTTTTCAAGGTATCTCGTGAGGAGAAGAATACCGAAACAGATAGCAAATATCACAAAGTAAATCAGCGGCGTAATGAAAAAATATTTGATAGGCGGCTTTAGAAGATCCGCATCCTCGATTACCCGAAATACCGAACCCATGAAAATATAGGGAACCGTAGCGATGACAAATTCCTCATCAACTTTAATTCTCAATTTATTAAATATTTTTAGAACCGCATATACGCCCGCAAATAGAATAATGACGTATGTTATCATGTCAAAATGGTTATAACTCGTATCGTTGATGATGCCCTCAATATAATTCCGATTTATGAAATCGATCAATCCGTTCATTACTGTCATCCTCCACAGAATCCATAAACAAACTCAACAGCATCTCCATCATGTAACTCGTGATCCAGCATATTTTCCGGCGCTGAACCGTTAATAAAAACGACACATCCATTCAGCTGGTCATTGATAAGAGTCGTTTTATAAGTAGTCTCTATGCCCTTATTTTTTCCAGTTTCTACAATCCTTGCATCTATTATCCGCAATAATTCTCCAAGCCCAGTTCCTTCTGTGATTTCAAATACATCCGTTTCGCCAACAAGCTCCTGCTGGGTAAAATCATAATTCACTTTTATTTTCATTATGACCCCGCAGTCAGCCTGCGAAATTCTATTCTCATCGTTTTCACTACGCCATCCTAATATTCATCACAGCATTGTTTGCTTTCATCATATAGACATCGGGCTTCACGAACTCCATAATATCTACTTTTGTGGGTTTGGTGCCATTTATCATGCCTGCATCACCATGCCCTTTATGCGAGTCGGTCTGTCCCACATCACCTGAGTATTCATGCCCTTCGTGGCCTGTTGAACCTCCAAGCATGGAGTTCATGGCATTGAAGGCATCGTTTGCAGTATTATGGTCAGGAGCTTCGGCGACCCAGATACGCATGATGCCGTTCTTGCTCCTGTACACAGCTGAGTAAGCTTTCTCCAGAGGGATATCCTTTAGCCCGTACATGCTCGAAATCTGTTGTGCTGCGGCCTCGCCTGTTTCGTATCTAATAAGTGTCATATCGCCGGGTTTTTCAGTAAAGATACTTTTTTTGCTATCTGAAAGGAATATAAAAGATATAACAAGCACAGCAGCCACGATGATTACAATATGAACTTTTTTCATTTATCTC
This sequence comes from uncultured archaeon, assembly GCA_902386085.1. Taxonomy (GTDB): domain Archaea; phylum Halobacteriota; class Methanosarcinia; order Methanosarcinales; family Methanoperedenaceae; genus Methanoperedens. Next base: position 2,182 of record CABMIA010000058.1, on the reverse strand, counting down.
CGTTCAGACCGCAGATTTTTCGCTTCCGCAATAATCGATCTGTCTCGCAGGATCGCTCTTGCAATATAAGCGCTCCCTGCCATGTTAGCAAGTAATCCGATTGTGATTATGGCATCTTTGTACTGGATTAGGAGCGATGACGCTGCAATGATAAAACCAACTGTAGGCAACAGGTCGCTCACATGGTGCAGGCAGCATGCCACCATCGTCAGCGAAGAAGTGGCTGAACCAGCCAAGCCCATTTTTTCTGAACCAGCGATATTTACCATGGTAATATTCCTGTGGTATCTGAAAAGCCCCATCTGAATCCCGACTGCTATGGGGATCAGGTAAACAAATATCCCGTTACTAAGAAAAACCTGGTATCCTTTTTCAAGTGAACCTTCTGCCAGGGAAGCGATAGAGATATTGAAAAGTATTACAAGTATCCCTGCACTCATTCCGAAAAAATACGGATCTTTTAAAAGGCTTTTGATACCTGGCATATACCTACCACTTGAAGACCCTCTCATTCACTCCTGCAACGTCCCTGATCACAAGTTCAAAACTCCTGCTTTCTATCTTTGGAAATCGAAGTGTACCGCTTGCATGATGCCCGCCTGTACCTTCATAAGATAAAGCTTGATATGTTTTACCACTGGAATCCCGCAGGTAAGAGTTATTCTTAAAATCATCATTGTAGTTCATATGAGCTGTGACTTTAATTTCAAAAGCTGTGGCATCGGTGATATCTGGAAGATAGGTTGCTGTTATCTTTATTCCAGCCTCTGAATTCTCTCTCGTTTCCGATAAATCAGTTGCAGATGCTTTATCTACATTAGAAGTAGGAATTACAGTAGCGGGGTTTTCGGTTTGGGGTTCTTTGCCTGACAAACACCCGCTAACTGCTGCCGTAATCAAGATCAAAAGCACTATTATAATTCCTGGTATTCTCATGTAAGTTCCTCTTTTTTATTCTCATTGTCTGTCTTATTTTCTATATCATGTCCATGTTTCACGTTTTTCATCATCAGAAGATGCATTATCGGGCAAAGCAGCAGTATTCCGAAAGAAAGTATATTCTGCGAAACTCCTGCAACCCACAGAATCCCGATGAGCACAACCGGGATCACGCAACAGAGTACCATAATTAATATATGCCTGTATTTGCTGAAGGATCCTTCACTTATTTTCAGGTTATTCGAATCTTCTTCCATTCATACAACTCCAAGTTTTTTGCAAAAATATTGATAGTTCTCCTTTTTACCTTTTGCAATATATGTACTTTACGTTTAATGTAAAGTATATGAGGCGGGGGTGTCTGCATTGGTTCCTGCTCTGCGTGTATAGTAAAAATCAAATAGAAAAACAGTATAGTATTCAAGTAAAAAACGAGGTTCGTTATGGAAAAAGTAATCCTTGATATCGCCGGAATGCGATGCGGAGCATGTTCTACAGGCATCGAGCTCACGCTTGGAAAAAAGAGAGGGGTCAAGAACGCGAAGGTTTCTTTGAATGAGAGAATGGCAGTCGTGGAGTACGATCCTGTGGTAGCGGCAGCATCAGATATAGAAAAGGCTGTGAACGATCTCGGATATATAGCAACAGCGAGAAAGTAAAACAGGGTTCTTGAACTGGATTGAGCAAATTGTTACTTCTTTTATGCCACATTTATCCCATACCTGCGGGCTCTATTTTTTATAGTACAAAAATCAATTATTATTAGTGGAGGTAAACAATGCTATTCGGAATGATGGACGGTTATAGTAATGGCTATGGAATGTGGATTATCGGGCTGATATTCTGGATACTGGTGATCATCGGAATTGTGCTGCTTATCAAGTATTTATGGGAAAGCGGCGGAGCCAGGAGAGAACAGGAATCAGCGCTTGAAATCCTTAAGAAAAGGTACGCGAGGGGAGAGATAAGTAAAGAAGAATTTGAAGAGAAAAAGAAAGACCTGCTATAATGAAGAGACGGAGGTAACTTAAAGTGTACAACTACAAAAAATCGTCTCCGCTGGGTTATGCTGATGCCATTGCGAAAGTAAAAGAAGAACTGAAAAAAGAAGGTTTCGGGGTTCTTACCGAAATAGACGTAAAGCAAACGCTCAAGACCAAACTCAATGTGGATTTCGAGGAGTATATAATCCTGGGAGCATGTAATCCGCAATTAGCCTACCAGGCACTGACCGACGAGCGGG
>CABMIA010000057.1 GCA_902386085.1 uncultured archaeon | reverse complement strand
GTTCGATACTTTCACCGCCTCTTTCAGGTACCGCTCAAGATCACGCTCGTCATACACGATTTCCATTGCGCGTCCGCCGAGCACATAAGATGGACGGACAAGGACAGGATAGCCGATCCTTCTGGCTTCGTTGAACGCCTGTGTGTAATTTGTTGCACATCCGGCTTCGGGCTGGAGAATGCCCAGTTTCTTCATCATCGTATTGAAGCGTCCCCTGTCCTCGGCAATATCCATATCATCCGGTGTCGTTCCCAGGATAACGGTGTTAAGATCAGCCCTGCGGTCAAGTTCATTTTTCAGCGGGATTGCAAGGTTAACAGATGTCTGCCCGCCGAACTGCACCATCACGCCATAAGGCCGCTCCCTTTCTATCACGTTCATAACATCTTCAAGCGTCAAGGGCTCAAAGAAAAGCTTGTCAGAGGTGTCGTAGTCGGTCGAGACTGTCTCCGGGTTATTGTTTATTATATGTGTCTCGATGCCTTCCTCACGCAATGCCGTTACCGCATGAACCGTGCAGTAATCGAACTCAATGCCCTGTCCAATGCGGATCGGGCCTGAACCGATGATCAGCACTTTCTTCTTATCGGAAGGAGAAGCCTCGCAGTGTTCTTCATATGTGGAGTAATAATACGGTGTTGCAGCGGCGAATTCTGCGGCGCAGGTGTCCACCATCTTATAGGTGGGGATGATCCCGTGTTCCCTTCTCAGGTCATTTATCTCTTCACGGGTCTTTCCGCACAGGAATGCTATTCTCTCATCGCTCAATCCCGTGCGTTTAGCCTTTCTCAAATTATCGAAAGACAGGTCTTGCTTTATTGTATCCTCGATGTCAATAATATTCTGTATTTTCCGGATGAAGAAAGGGTCGATATTGGTTATTCCTGAAATTTCATCCGCAGGCATGCCGTTTCGCAAAGCATGGTAGATGACGAAAAGGCGCTCATGTGTAGGATGGTGCAGGATATCCAGGATCTCTTCATTGCTCCACTCTTTGAATCCAAAGTACATATCGACTTCAAGCGAGCGGACGGCTTTCTGAAGCGCTTCTTCGATCGTGCGCCCGATAGCCATTACTTCGCCCGTGCTCTTCATAGCAGTTGTAAGATGTTTATCAGCTGTCACGAATTTATCAAACGGCCAGCGAGGGATCTTGACGACCGTATAATCTATCGTGGGTTCAAAAGAGGCAGGGGTTTTTTTGGTTATATCGTTCGTGATCTCATCAAGCGTCATCCCGATTGCGATCTTTGCAGTGACGCGGGCAATCGGATAACCGGTGGCTTTTGAGGCAAGGGCAGAAGAACGCGAAACCCTCGGGTTCACCTCGACTATCCTGACCTCGTCATCCCGGACTGCGAACTGGATATTGCATCCGCCTTCGATCCCGAGCGCCCTTATAATCTTTATGGAAGAGCTGCGGAGCTTCTGGTGGTCTACATCAGATAATGTCTGGGAAGGCGTTACAACGATGGATTCTCCGGTGTGAATGCCCATGGGGTCGATGTTCTCCATATTGCATATAACGATGCAGGTATCGTTCTTATCCCGCATTACCTCGTACTCGAATTCCTTCCATCCGATGATGCTTTCTTCAATCAGTACCTGGTGTATCCTGGAACGCTCAAGCCCGCGCTCTGTGATCTCCATGAGCTCTTCCTTGGTGTATGCAATGCCGCCTCCCGAGCCGCCGAGAGTGTATGCCGGACGTATGATAAGCGGAAGGCCCAGTTCTTCTATCAGGGCTTCGGCTTCGGAGAGTGTATTCACTGCCTTTGAGCGGGGGACCTTTTCGCCAATGCTTATCATTTTTTTCTTGAAGAGGTCGCGGTCTTCAGAATCACTGATCGCCTGCAACGAAGTGCCCAGGAGCTTTACCCCGAACCTGTCCAGCGCACCCATCTCGGCAAGTTCGGTTGTGATGTTCAGTCCGGTCTGCCCGCCAAGACCTGCGATAATGCCATCAGGTCTCTCTTTTTCGATGATCTTTGCAACTATCTCCGGCTCTATGGGTTCAATATATATGGCGTCTGCCATATCAGTGTCTGTCATTATTGTTGCGGGATTGCTGTTAACGAGTACAACTTTAATCCCTTCTTCCCGAAGCGATCTGCACGCCTGGCTTCCTGAAAAATCAAACTCTGCCGCCTGGCCGATCATGATCGGGCCTGAGCCTATTAGCAGGACTTTCTTTATATCGGGTCTTTTTGGCATCTTATTTCAGTCTACCTAATTTTTAGCCCTAAATGTCATGTCCTGTTATTAATTCTATCCATCGTTGAGATGCATGGAAAATATTCGGGCATGCAATTAAAAAAGTTTGCTCAAATCCAAGTATGAGTCTAAGCAATTAAGTTTATTTGAATTTAAAACATCTTATGTAAATTATGATAAAAGGGATTGAGATTAAGAATTTTAGAGGTGTCTCTGAAGGCAAAATTGATGATTTTGATAACCTTAACATATTTGTTGGAAAGAATAATTGTGGAAAATCTACAGTTTTGGACGCTTTAGCAATATTAATTAGTCCAAAAAAGCTAACTATGATAGTAGAAAGACGTGGTTGGTATGGCTTGGATTCCGTTAAATCAATTTTCAGATATAGGAATATGGAAAACCCTATTGAAATTATAGGAAATGGTATTCAAGTAAAAATTAAAAGATCCGGATATTCAATTGAAGAAAGAACTATCGGCGATAGGATGATACTTTTAACAGTGTCATATCTAAAAAATGGCAAGATGGAATACGAATATAATGTAAAATTCAATCCAGACGAAAGAAATATCGGATCACTTCCTTATAAAGATGGCAAGGAAGAACCAGATATAATTATTTTGGATCATAATATTATTCATGGAGTCGGTTTAGGGGAAGCATATTCAAAAGTTTTTGATAAAGGATTTGAAGCACATCAAGAGCTTTTGGATGTAATTAACCAGGTTTATCCGGATGTAATTGATATAAGACTTTTTTCGGAGAAAATTGGCCCTGAAGTAATTTATAAGACTGGAAAAGTTCCAATATATGCAATGGGAGATGGCTTCAAATCAGCGTATATAACTCTGGCATTTCTAAGTGGGATAGAGAATGGATATATTTTATGCGAGGAGCCAGAAAATTATCAGCATCCGTCTTCAAGGGATCTGGTCGTGAAAGGAATTTGTGAGGCTGCAAAAAATAATCAAATTTTTATAAGTACGCATAGTCTGGAATTCATTGATGTGCTTCTATCCAACGTCAACAATATAAATGTAAAATTCTTTTCTCTGGAATTAGACCAGAATAGTGGTAAATTATCTTATTACTCTTTTGATTCTCAATCCGCGATATTTCGAAGAAAGGAGCTTGAAGCCGATTTAAGGAGGTAAGAATTTGATCGTTGTTCTATGCGAGGGAAATCTCGATATGGAATTTTTATCTTTTCTTTTTGAATCTAAGAGTTTTAATAAAATAAATCATGATGAAAATTGTTTACTTAGAAAACTCGGATTGGATTACAAAAAGTATAAAGTTCTGGAAAAAAACGACGATGAATTGATAATATTTTTCCCAAAATCTGGTGGATATGACCCTGTTTTGAATACAGCAAAAGATGGTGGCACACAAATAGATTGGATAAGACGAGGAGTAACCAAAGTGGTTATAGCGGTTGATTTAGATGATAAAAATGTGGATGACAGAATTGCTGCCATTGAAGGCTCCTTGAGTGGAGTTTATGAAGTTAATAGAATTAACAAATTTTCTTATAATTGTAGATATAACGAAAAGTATGAATTTTTATTTATAATAATTCCTGTGGGAGATTCCACTTTACAAGAAAAAATTGACGTTGTTCAAGAAAAGTCCATGATTGAAGATCTGATTTTGAATTTAGCCCTCACTAAAAGCGAGTACGAAAACATTCTGAAACAGTCAATTGAACTATATAAACATAAAATGGGCAAAAGACCGGATCAAAAAGCCCTGTTAAGAATGATGGAATCTTTCTGTAACGATCCGGAAAAAGGAAGCTACCAAATTATATCTGAATTGAAAGATAATATCAATACTATACTTCCTGAACACATCGAGCAAAGCATTATAGAAATTCTGAGCCAGGAGAAAAGATTTTAGTGAGCATCTCAGAGGTGGTTTCATGATAAAATTAAAACGTGTGTATGAAGAACCTTCAAAAGATGACGGTCTCAGGATACTTGTCGAGCGGCTCTGGCCGCGCGGCTTAACAAAAGAGCGGGCAGCAGTTGACCTGTGGCTGAAAGATGCCGCGCCAAGCCCGGAATTGAGGAAATGGTTCGGCCATGAACCCGAGAAGTGGGATGAGTTCTGCAAGCGTTACTGGGCTGACCTCGAAAGGAAAAATGAGATTATTGAACTCCTGAAGAAGAAGAGCAGGGAGGGAATTGTTACTTTTGTTTATGCTGCAAAGGACGAAGAACATAACGGCGCTGTAGCTTTGAAAAAGTTTCTTGAACTGAATAATACTGATAGGAAATACTAAAAGGCGGTCAAAATGGATCTTAACCCGAAAAGGCCGATAAGGAAGCTGATGATTCTGGTGATCATTTCTTTAATCGGACTAGTTGCAGGTTACATTATGTGGAACCTGTATTCAGCACCAGGTGTAAATGAAAACATTACTAAAATTGATAAGACGCCAGTTGTATATGTTTACAAACCGGTCGTCAGTATCGGTTGCAGCAGGGTTGTATGGAATAATAGCGAAGTTCATCTGTCAGCTTCGACAAATATACGATCTGCCGGTTTTCAGTGGACGGTATATAATAAAACCGTAGGCACAGAGCAAAATCTGGTATACACGTTCGAGCCAGGAACGAACACATTACTCCTGAAAGCGGTATCTGGTAATGATACTGCGCAGGATGATGCAGAGATAATAGTTGTTAATTCAACTGATGATATTTCAGCACAAATCGTAACCGGCAGCATGATCAATGAACGCGTCTTGATTACAGAATTCAAAGGTGTCCAGTACTACATCGACGGTGTTTCGGCAGTTCTGGATGGAAAGGACATGGGCACGATCCCGCAATGCAGACAAATGGTCTTTTCCGGTCTTTTTGCTGGCTAACATACATGGAAAGCCACGTTACAGGGTAATGATATAGG
>CABMIA010000056.1 GCA_902386085.1 uncultured archaeon | reverse complement strand
TATTGCAGCATCAACGGCCTTACCCCTTACAACCTGCGCAATGACTTCATTAGCATCCACCCCATGAGGAATTTTTTTCTTTATCTGTTCGAACTTATTCTTGTTTTTGCGATAGACGGACACCGCAGCGGAGATCGCATCGCGTTCATGGTTGTTTGAATACCCGTATGGCTTTGCAAACTCGATCTTATCTTCAGTTGTGATAATATCATCAGGCGATCCGAGCACGGCATTGAATGCACGGCGGATTTTTTCAACAGCATTCGGGGTAGGGAACACATCGCTTGCAATAATGAGCGGCCTTCCCTGCTCAGCGATCATTTCTATGACCTCGGGGATCGAGATCGTCCGGGAACTGTGAAGCATCCTGAGTTCCCCTTCCAGTGTAAGCACCGCAATTGCCGTGGTCGTGCCCGGGTCAATGCCCACAATAATATAATCCCTTTTTTTTGTCGAAATGGGATGAAAGGCCAGGGCGTCGCGTTCAATGCTTCTTGCGCTCACCTGCACATCCCCGTACTTTCCTGAACTTACATGAAGTGAGCTGCGCGGAGCATCAACAAGGAATTCTGCTTTTGAATACCCCCCGAACCGCTCGACAACATTTTGCGAGTATGTAAATCCGGCAAGCTTTGACTGTTCATGCAGGTAATCCTCTATTTCCCGTGCCTTCTGCCGCACATGACCATGCACCTTGCGCCTGTACCTGTTCTGGCTCCAACCTCCCTTTCCAAGCGACCTCCCTCTGCTCACTTTGATCATTGTCTTATCCTCAAAAGCCGAGACCTCATGCCCTATCCCCAGTTCCGCAAGTCTTGCGCAGGCAAGAGCTTCATCGTTAGGGTTGAACCTGTCAAATGAAAATCCCTGCTGTTTTGCAAGTCGTGTCAGCGGTTCAAGTTTTTCGCCTCCAGTTACCTGAACGAGTTTGGTGCTCGCAGGTAATTTCTGGAGAAATGAGATGAGATCATTCCTGTCTGATGCGAGTTCGTGAACATTATCGACCGCTATGATCTCCGGCTTTTCTTTCCAGGCCATCCGAAGGAATTTATACATACTTACCATGTGATGGTGCTCGACATTGCCGCCCCTTAATATTGCAACGGCATAACCCGGCTGTTCCTTTGATTTAATAGAACCTTTTGCGATATCGATTCCAAAAATTACTTTTTCAGGCATATCTCCATTATACTGTTTATCACTTCCTGAATATCTCTTTTTACCCTGTACTTTTTCCAAAAAAATGTCAGGACATTATCAATATCCCTGTAAAGCAACTCCGTTGCATTCGGATGCGAAAATGTAATATACTGCGGCCAGTCGATTATTTCGCATCCCTCCGGATTGACAAATATATTAAATTCGCTCAGATCCCCGTGAATGACCCCAAGAGCGGCAGCTTTTTTTACCTGGGTCAGTATCTCCCCAAGATACCACTCGGATTCGTTTACCTTCGTATGTGCAAGTGCCTGCCCTTTTACGGGAGCCATTACAATGGCATGCCTGTTATAATCGACAGGCTCGGGAACATTGACCCCAGGATAAAGGATTTTAAGCGCGTCGTACTCTCTTTTGGCGGCAAGGCGCGAAGCGTAAAGCCATGAAAGGTGTTTTTTCTGCACTATATGTTCACGTTTTATTCTGACCTGTTTGAAACTCGTTTTCCCTTCCCTGTGGAACTTTATGATAACCTCCCTGTTGGTGATCCCGCCTGTACCTGCATAAACGACAGATTCTTTCCCGGCCCCGATCGCATCCCCGATTGCATTGATCGAACCGCGGCTCACAAAAGCATTCAGGGCAAGCAGGTCATACGCCTCAAAGTATATCCTGTACCCTTCGTATGCCAGAATATTTTTATGGATAAGTTTTTTCCCTGCAAGATTCGAAAGATTGTAGTTGATTTCTTTCAGGTCAAATTTTGTAAAATTAATTAGTTCTTCAATCGGAACCCATTCATAGAATTTCATTTTATTCTCGATGGCGAGAAGAACCCGAAATTCTTTGTTCGTGGTATTCAGAAACGTTTCCGGAATATTTTCCAGCATTAATTTAGTGTATATAGTAGTTTACTATAAAAATGTATATAAAAAAGAAAAAGAAGGAATATTATCTCCTTCCCCTGCCGCCTCTTTTATCGCCGCCCCTTGAATCTCTCCGTCCTCCTCCTCCGCCTCCGCGCCCGAATCCGCCAAAGCCACGATCGCCGCCGCCGCCGTACATGCTACCATAGCCTCCTCCACCGCGTCCGCCACCGCCTCCATATCCTCCGCTGCGTTTGCGTTCGGGCTGTTCTACATGCCTGTCCGAAACATTATTTTCAGTATTGACCTCTGAAAGCGGTTCTTCGGAAAGCAGCATCTTCCCGTATTTCCCGATGTTCAATCTCATCGAGTTCCTGACAACTGATATATAGCCGTTCTGGATGGATATCGTATCGCCGACCGCTATTTTTCCGATCTGGTCGTCCCACAGGGAGAGCAAAACACTTCCTGTGGCATCGGCGACTTTTACTTCGCACACCCGCTTATCCCCGAATTTTGATTGGATGTCTTTTACCTCTCCGATCTCTATTACTTTAAGAGTTGCATTAACATTTTTTGAATTTTCCGTAAGGTCTTTTACATTAAAATTTGTAGCCGTATTTTCAGCCGTATTCGTAGTAGCAGTCGTTTCCATTTTATTACCTTTCTTTTATTTTTACTTCATAATATATTTTCCAGATAGAATTTCATCCACCTGTTCTTGGTCAGAAGAAGCTCTTACTACATTGTTAGTGTATTTAATATAGTTTCCGCAAGCACAAAATTGATATACTGAAAGAACCTTTCATAAAAGCGGATAGGATATGAAAAACGAGTTCGAAGACCTTGGAAAAGACATATGGGTCCGATTATTACAACAAACTGGACGATTTCCTGACCCCACGGAAATAAACGAATCTAAAACTCAAACTCCAGGCCATCATACCCCAGCGGCCATTTTTTAATGGCCTCTTCATGGGGAGGGAACTTATGGCTTAAATGGGTCAGCACTACAGTTTTAGCCTTCAATTCAGATGCGAGTTCCATTGCTTCCATGGAATTCATATGTTTGGGTATTCTGCCCACAGGAGGTATGATAGCATTGGCAATTAGAAGATCCGGTTCGAACATCAGCGTAAGACTTTTTTCAGGGATTAACCTTGAAGTATCGCCCGTAATTACAACCTTGTTTTTCCCGTCAGTAACGATCAAACCGGCAGATTCCTTAATCGGGGGATGCGTAACTTCCAGCAATGTTATCCTGAGGTCTATCAAATCAAATGGTGCAAAAAAGTTAATGTCATGCCTGACAGGCTCCATGAAATACAGGTAATTCAAGATACTGTCAAGCGTGCTTTTAAGCCCGTACACATGTACACCATTCTGGACCCTGTGGAAATCCCCGAAACCTGCATAATGGTCGTAATGAGGATGCGTCCAGATAACCCCGTCGACGCGGCTGATGCCCTTTTTCAGGAGCTGCCAGCGCAGATCCGGACTTGTATCAATGAGTACTCTTCCGCTTCCGGACTCAATAAGAATAGAAAACCGGAGCCTTCTGCTTTTTCCGCCTGCATGGGCATCCATGCACGCAGGACAGGAACAGCCTATCTTTGGCGTCCCGACTGCGTCGCCTGTTCCAAGCAGTGTTATTTTCATCCGGTTTCATCCATGGTACGAAGAGGGATCCGCTTATTGAATTCGGTTATTCCCCGCAGCAGATCCTGCTGCGAAAGTACTGTCCTTTCTGTTACCAGGCCGTTGAGTACGGCTTCCCTTATTATCAGGCGCAGGTCCGACCCTGAGAATCCTTCCGTATTCTTTGCTATTTCTTCGGTGTCAAAAGTACCTTCGATATCCCGCAGCACGATATCGAGAATCTTCCTCCTCATATCCTTATCAGGAAGAGAGAAATCCACTATCTCGTCAAACCTCCTCCAGGCTGCATGGTCAAGTATCGTGGGATGGTTCGTCGCGCCAATGAGGAGGACGCCGTGCTCGACCAGGCTTATTTCATCGATGGCTTTCAGGAGCGTATTTACGGCCCTTTTCAGCGCAGCATGTTCATCAGTCGCACGCGCTTTTGCCACGAAATCGAACTCATCGATAAAAAGTATGCATGGGTTCAGGCGTTTTGCAAGCTCGAAAACCCGGTCTATGTTCTTGGCAGTCTCGCCCAGGTACTGGTCTGCTATTTGCGAAAGTTTCACCTCGACTATCGGGATCCCGAGCTTCCCTGAAAGGGCGCGGGCGACTGAGGTTTTCCCTGTCCCCGGCGGGCCCACGAACAAGAGCTTTCCTATTTCCCGAAGACCGATCCTTTTCAGGTAGTCCCGGTACTGGATGGCCTTGGTTATTTTTTCGATCTCATTTTCCTGTTCTTTTGTGAGGACAAGGTCTTTGATGTTCTGCCTGATGTCTTCAGGCGCCACGATATGAACAAGTTTCAGCATCTCCTCAGACCCTTTTTCCGATTCCACGGATTTGATGAGGGAATTTATCCATTCCCTTCCGCTTTCTTTGGGCATAATCGAAGCTTTTGCTTTTTCATAACTTACCGGAAGCGAATCATAGTTTTCAAAAAAGGATGCAAGAACTGGATTATTGTTGATGGTTTCGATCCCTTCGGCCTGCTTTGTGAGCCATTTTGCGGCAAGGTCAAAAACTGTGAGTTTTATCTGCGAGCCGAACTCTTCGAACTCAAGGAACGGCAGTGTTTTTGTGCTGTTCTTAATGTTCTCAAGGCCGTAGATCGTCCTTATATCCCCTTCCGTGACATAGATCGGGCGCTTTACTGTTTTTTCATTCTGGTTCCAGTAATGTTTTCGTATTTTCTGGGGGAGGTCGTCCACCCCGAGTTTATCTGATTCGTTATAAAGATATGCAGTCAGTACCAGTTCGGTTATCAAGAGTTTATCATCGGTCATATTAAACTTCATTATTAGGTTACTGAATTAGATAAAGTTTACTCAAAAGGTTCAACGTAAAGAATAAATACCATAATGCAATTGTGGACTCCAATCGTCACGATTGATTATTAAAAACGAGATAAAATATATAATCTGTTATTCCCGGTGAAACCAACATGAAGGAAATACGAATACACGGCCGCGGCGGGCAGGGTTCTGTTACTGCGGCGGAACTTCTTGCAGTGGCAGCTTTTGAAGATGGGAAATACAGCCAGGCATTCCCGGCTTTCGGCGTTGAAAGAAGAGGCGCTCCTGTCATGGCATTTGTGCGCCTGAGCGAGAAACCGATACGCCTGCGCAGCCAGATATACGAACCTGACTATGTGATAGTACAGGATGCGACCCTGGTCGATGTTGTAAATGTGGCTGCAGGGGCCAAGCCAGATGGAATAATTCTTATCAATACTGAAAAAAAAGCGGAATCGTTCAGGCTTGAAACAAAGGCTGCTGTCAAGACCCTTGACGCGACAAAGTTAGCAATGGATTTCATCGGCAAACCCATAGTCAATACCACATTGATAGGCGCGTTTGCAGGCGTCAGCGGTCTTATAAATCCCGAATCGATAAAAAATGCTGTGATGGAGCGGTTCCCGGGAAAAGTAGGAGAAAAGAACGCGGCAGCCATCCAGGCAGCATTTGACCTCATGGAGGCACAGAGATGAAACTGGTCATTAAAACAGTAACCAAACCCGGAAGCACACGGGCGAACAAGACAGGAGCATGGCGTTCATTCATGCCGGTTTTTGATCACAAGCTTTGCAGCAAATGCGGCATATGTGCAATGTACTGCCCGGAAGGGATCGTGTACAAACTGGAGAATGGCTATTTTGAGCCTGATTATGAATACTGTAAAGGCTGCGGCATCTGCGCCAACGAGTGCCCCAAAAAAGCAATCGTGATGGTGCTGGAGGGAAAATGAGAAAGAGAATGGTCGTAGTTGAAGGTTCTTACGCCGTAGCCCATGCGGTCAAGGTATGCAAACCCAATGTGATCTCAGCATACCCGATAACCCCGCAGACGCATATCGTGGAAGACCTGTCCCAGTTCGCGGCTGACGGTGAAATGAACTGCGAGTACATGAACGTGGAATCCGAGTTCTCGGCCATCTCGGCGCTGATAGGGGCAAGCGCGGCAGGGGCGCGTACATATTCCTCTACGACATCGCAGGGACTTGCGCTGATGCACGAAGCTTTATTCAATGCCTCTGGAATGAGGTTACCTATTATTATGACCGTTGTGAACAGGGCGCTTTCAGCCCCAATCAACATATGGAACGACCAGCAGGATTCGATATCGCAGAGGGATACGGGCTGGATCCAGCTCTATGCAGAGGATGTACAGGAGTCTGCGGATATGGTACCGCAGCTTTATAAGATCGCGGAAGACCCCGATGTCCTGCTGCCTGCAATGGCATGCATGGATGGTTTCATCCTTTCCCATGTTTATGAACCGGTCATTTTACTTGAGCAGAGCATAACCGATGAATTCCTGCCAGGCTATTCCCCGGAGTTCGCGCTCGACCCCAGGAACCCCATGTCATTCGGGGCTTTCGCAGACCCGAGTACGTACACGGAGTTCAGGTACAAGCAGGAGAAAGCCATGGGTTCGGCACTGAATAAGATAGAGGAAGTCGCGCGCGATTTTAAGGACAATTATGGCCGATATCACGGCGGGCTTATAGATGATTATGCGCTTGACGATGCCGAAATCGTCATAATGGCAATGGGTTCTGTTATAGGCACGATAAAGGACACCATAGATATCCTTCGCAGCGAAGGGGAATCTGTTGGTCTTCTCAAGGTCAGGGCATTCCGCCCCTTCCCGGCTGAAGCTATTCGGGCTGCCCTGAAAAACGCAAAAGTTGTGGTTACGATTGATAAGAACATCTCCGTCGGAAAGAATGAAGGAGCCCTGTGCACCGAAGTGAAGGCCTGCCTTCATAACACCGATCTGCGGGTTCCGGTTATCGGCTTCATGATCGGGCACGGAGGGCGTGATATTCCTATGAGCACGATTAAGAAAATCTTTAATAAGGCAAAACTTGTTGAAAAGGGAATATTTGTGGAAAGCGAGTTTGGCGATCTCAGGGAGGATCTGGCATGAGTCTCCTCAAACCCGGCCACCGCGGATGTGCAGGATGCTGCGATGCACTTGCCGGAAAGTTCGTGCTCGATGCCATTGGGGAGGACTGCATCGTTGTTTCCCCGACAGGCTGTCTTGAGGTCTTTACCACGCCGTATCCCGAATCTGCCTGGGGCGTGCCCTGGGTGCATTCGCTTTTTGAGAACGCTGCGGCCGTGGCTTCAGGGGTCGAGGCCGCGCTTAAGTCTCTCGGCAAAAAGAACAACACAAAAATAATCGCTATCGGCGGGGACGGCGCCACGCTTGATATAGGACTTCAGGCTATCTCAGGTGCTTTTGAGCGGGGACACGATTTTACGTATATCTGTGTGGATAACGAAGCGTATATGAACACCGGTATCCAGCGAAGCAGCGCAACCCCGTTATTTGCCAGCACGACCACGAGCCCTGCGGGTAAAGCCTCGTTCGGGAATCCCCAGCATAAAAAGAATATGCCTGCCATTATCGCTGCACACGGCTCTCCGTACGTCGCGACAGCATCCGTGGCATATGCGCCTGATCTGATGAAAAAGGTAAAAAAAGCAGCCGAGACGAAAGGACCCACGTATGTGCATGTGCACGCGCCCTGCTGCACAGGCTGGAAGTTCGAGGGTTCAAAGACGATAGAAGTGGGTAGGCTGGCTGTGGAAACTGCGATGTGGCCGCTGTACGAGATGGAGAACGGCGTGGTTACAGGTGTGCGGAATCTGCGCTAGAGGAATGCTGTAGAAGTGTATCTTAATGTGCTGGGGCGGTTCAATCATGTCTTTACGATGGATGGCGGGGGAGAGGAGAGGAAGAAGATAGAGGCGATCGCGGACTGGAATGTGAAGCATTTCGGGCTGGAGTGAACGTTCATTATAGAACAGTGATGACACGGATCGCGGATTTTCATGGATTATTTTTCATAGTTTCTAAGCTCTCAATCGCCTTCCTTGCATCTTCATAAATATCAACGCTGAGCCACATTACCCTTGCAAGTTTGTCCAGAGCTTCTAACGCCTCGCTTTTCAGTATTTTCCCCATTCTAGCAGACCTTATCAGTACACCTATTGAACCGACAACCTCAAGCCCCATACCAGCGGCGAATCTCCTTGCTGCAAGATCATCAATAAGTATAGGGAATTTTCTTCCTTTTGCAAGCATTATTGCAGATGCCTCTCCAATATCTATGCCTGCACTCTCTGCGATTTCTTTTATCTTAGCACCATTGCCTGATTCTACTGATATCCAACCTTTTTCTATTTCGCTCTCAATCATAAAAGCATCCGCATTTCCCTCCTCCTTTCCCCTATCAACAACCTCAAGTTCGACATCATGAGGTATAATCACTTTTCCAAATAACTTCTTAAGAAGTTCAAGCTGGTCTATTTTCGCAAGATGTATGAGCGGTCCTGAATTGCTTACGATCATATCTATTTCATTGCCCACTTGATATCTGCATCCAGGTCTTCTTTTTCATATCTGAAAGGAATGTTGCGCTTCTTTAATTCCTCAAGCGCTCCTCTGTATGTTATTCCAGCCATCCTTGCAGCTTTCCAGAGAGAGACTTTTCCCTCTGCATATGATTGAAAGGCTTTCTTGATCCAATATTCACGCAGCGCATCGCCTATTAGTTTGCGTAGCATGGTGCCTTTGTCTAGGACTTCTTGCTTGCAGGCTTCTTCGATGTCGTGGATGTACTGCTCAGGCAAGCGGATGGAGATTGTTTTCATAATGATTACGTTTTATTATAACGTATACATAAGACTATTGGTGGTGGTTTGGGTATTTTCGCTACGGTCAAAGGTGACGTCAAGGAGATAAAGAAGATCCAGGCAATCGTTGACTGGAATAATGAAGCATTTCAGGCTTGGGCGACTATCGCAGAGATAAATCTTCAGGGGCCTATCCGCAGCATCTCCTTCAGCCCCCCGCCAATGTTGAGAACAACACCACAATATTAATTTACCATACAGACCAATAACTCCTAAAGGGTGAGGAAAAGTAATGGAAACTACAGATACTGTTTTCGAAGTTGTAGATGAGATCGGGCCTGAAAAAACTGTTTTTTTATATGATCCAAAAATACAATTGAAAGCCATAGTGGTTATTGATAACGTAGCAGCAGGTCCCTCAATCGGCGGAGTGAGAATGGCGCCTGATGTGACCGCGACCGAGATCCGGAGGCTTGCCCGCGCTATGACGTATAAGAATGCCATGGCAGGACTTCCGCACGGCGGCGGGAAGTCGGGGATTTTAGCAGACCCGAAGACAGTAGATAAGGAACAGGTTATCAGGGCTTTTGCGCGGGCAATAGAGAATCTTGAGGGGTACATACCAGGGCCTGATATGGGTACTGATGAGGCAAGCATGGCATACATCCACAATGAAATCGCCCGGAGCGTGGGGCTGCCGAGGGAGCTTGGCGGCATACCGCTTGATGAAATAGGCACCACAGGCTACGGGGTAGCGCTCTGCACGGATGCGGCTAAAGATTACATCAACCTTGACCTGGATGGGGCGCGCCTTACTATCGAGGGATTTGGAAATGTCGGTAAGCCTACGGCCCTTAACCTTGCGGAGAAAGGGGTTAAATTGATCGCGG
>CABMIA010000055.1 GCA_902386085.1 uncultured archaeon | reverse complement strand
TATACACTACAAAGTAAATAACCTTTTCTTTTTGATTTTGAAGCATTTTTAAGGAGCGGTCGAAAGCTATTTTTAAAAAATTATAATAATATATTAAAATAGTTGCAAGATTAACTTGACGCTATGGCTATAATCCCTCGATGTACCTTTCAGCAGATACTGCCGCGATAGCACCATCGCCGACAGCAGTGGCTATCTGGCGAAGCGGCGTAACCCTGCAATCTCCTGCAACGAAAATACCCCTGACTGAAGTTGCCTGTCCTGAATACGGGATGATAAATCCCCCTTCATCCTTCTTAACATCTGCAAAACCCGTGTTGGGAATCAGGCCAACATATATGAAAACGCCGTCCGTTTTTATTTCAGATAATGCATCTGTTTTCACGTTCCTGAGAATCACTTTTTCAACAACCTGTTTTCCCGCGATTTCATCTACAACCGAATCCCAGACGAAACTTATCTTTGTGTTCCCAAATGCGTGCTCCTGGTTTATCTTCTCTGCGCGAAGTTTATCCCTGCGGTGGACGATGATAACCTGCTTTGCCATCTTCGTCAGGAAAATAGCCTCAGTGATCGCCGAATCCCCGCCCCCGACCACCACCACAATCTTATCCCTGAAGAAAAAACCGTCGCATGTGGCACAGTATGACACTCCTCTTCCTATAAACTGAAGCTCCCCTTTTGCGCCCAGCTTCCTGGGTGTTGTACCGGTGGCAATTATCACGGTTTTTGTATCGAAATCGCCCTCCGTTGTTTTCACAAGCTTTGTTTCTCCCATGTCCTCGATCCCTGTGACTTCCACCATGCTCTTAGTTTCAAGCCCGAATTTTTGCGCATGTTCCTCGAACTTCCGTCCAAGGTCCCCACCTGAAATCTCAAGAAAGCCCGGATAATTCTCAACAAGATCTGTGATTATTATCTGCCCTCCGATGCCTGTTCTCTCAAGAAGAATCGCATTTAGCATCGCCCTTTTTACATATATTCCTGCAGTTAAGCCTGCGGGGCCGCCGCCGATTATAACAACGTCATATACCATAATCAACCTCTATCATTTGTTTTCCTGTATCTAAGATGTCAATATAGATTTAATAGCTTTCTTCAAGGGAAATCTTTATACCATAGTAATATAAATTATACTATGTAAGAAAAACTTACACATGAAATAAAACATAAAATAAACAATAAAAAGGTGAAATACATGAACACAAAAACAATTGCGGCAATAGCAGCTCTTCTTGTTGTGCTTGCAGCCGGATATGCATTTGCACGACCTGCTAACGGCGGCTTCTGGAACGGTATGATGGGTTATGGTTCAGGAAACGGTCCAGGATATGGGATGATGGGCAGCGGCGGCATGATGGGAGGCAATGGAACCAGAAACGGTCCCGGATACGGGATTACGGGCAGTGGTGGCATGATGGGCGGTGCCGGGAACGGTTATTGCGGCGCTAATGCAGGCGGCTATGGGGTAAATGCCACCCCCATAACCATTGAAAAGGCAAAGGGATCTGTCGACCAGTATCTTGCATCCACAGGCAACGCAGACCTGAACCTGACTGAAGTTATAGAGTTTGAGAATAACTTCTATGCAGGGATCAAGGAGAAAAGCACAGGCAAGCATGCCTTCGAACTGCTGGTCAATAAATATACGGGCGCCGTAATGCCAGAGCCTGGCCCGAACATGATGTGGAATACAAAATACGGACACATGACCTGGAATACGACTTCGCAGACGGCTATAACAGAGAAGCAGGCGCTTGAGTATGCCCGGGCTTACCTCGACAGTGCACTGCCCGGAACTAAGACCGGCGATGCGGATGCATACTATGGCTATTACACGATAGAAGTGACTAACAACAACAGGATTTCGGGAATGCTCAGTGTCAACAGCTACACCGGTGCGGTGTGGTATCACTCCTGGCATGGGGATTTTGTAAAAATACTGGAAGTTGAGTAAGCTTCCGGTAACTTTATTTTAAATAGGTTCAGAAGCTTTTAGTCAACGGTGAACTGGTGGATAAAAAATTCCTGGCTGAAATTCTGGATGCCCTTGGCAACGAACACAGCCTTGCTATTATGGCAGTGCTTGCAGGAGGCGAATGTTATGTTTCGGAGCTTGCCAAGACAGTCGGGATATCCCGTCCGCTTCTCTACCTGCACCTTAAAAAACTTGAAAATGCAGGACTTGTGGAGAGCGAGATAAGACATTTTGAAGAACCGCCTTATACAAAGAAATTTTACAAAGCAAAGAATTTTGAATTAATACTGTCATTGGATAAGATTAAGGAGATCGTAAAGTTGGAAAATCCAGTATTTTCGAAGTGAGGAGGAAAATATATGCAAATGATGTCCCTGGTAACAGATTCGCCTACACAATGGGCGGTATATGCTCTTATAATAGTGGTCGCCATCCTTGGCCTGATAATTATTTATTTGAGTTATATGATTCTGGCCGAACTGAAAGAGATGAGACTTGTTTTTGAGCGAGTTGAAAAACTCCTTAAATCTGTTGAGTGAACCTTATGGTCCTGAGCCCTGCACAAAAAGATGTCATAAAAAGGCAGTTCGATAAACTTGCCGGGGACGTGGAACTCATAGTCTTCACTCAGGAGCTTGAATGCCAGTTCTGCAAGGATACCAGGGAACTGGCGCTTGAACTTGGGACACTTTCCCCTAAAATAAAAACAAAAGTCTACGACTTTGTCAAGAATGGGGATGAAGACATAAAATATAACATAAAAAAAATCCCTGCCCTTGCCATTGTCGGGAAAAAAGATTACGGTATCAGGTTTTACGGCATGCCGGCAGGTTATGAGTTTCCCGTCATAGTGGAAGATATCATAGATGTTTCAAGGGGTGCCACATCTTTACCTGATAATATAAAGAAAAAGCTGGAAGAAATAAAAAAGCCGGTCCATATCCAGGTATTTGTCTCCCCGACGTGCCCTTTTTGCCCGAGAGCAGCGCGGATAGCACATCAGTTCGCGATAGAAAATGAATTCATAAAGGCTGATGTCATAGAGATGGTGGAATTCCCGTATCTTGCGCAGAAATACAGCGTGATGAGCGTTCCGCAGATTGTGATTAACGAGGATACATCGTTTACAGGTGCGCATCCGCCCGAGGTGTTCATCGAGCAGATCAACCTGGCGCTCAGGTCAGGCTACAATCCGATGTACTCTTAGCCAGCATTCCCGGTGAATTTGTTAATCCTAATATCCTCCTGCATTTATTCAATAATCCTCAGAACAACCTTGCCCCGCGGGTGCCCGTTTTGCAGATAATCGAGCGCTTCTCCTGCTTTTTCCAGGGGAAATGTTTTTTCAACATGCACTTTGATAACACCCTTCTCCACGAGTTCAGCCAGTCCGGATAATCGTTCAGCGGTCGCTTTGGTAAATTGCCCTATGGCGTTTACACCGTATCGCTCCATAAGTTCCTTGTCCGGCTGCTCAAGCATGGAAACGATTATGCCGCCTTTCCTGAGAACCTTGAATGATCTTGCATATGTCTCGCCGCCCACCGTGTCAAAGACCGCATCATAGCTGTGTAACATATCTTCAAAGGACTGGTTTTTGTAATC
>CABMIA010000054.1 GCA_902386085.1 uncultured archaeon | reverse complement strand
CCCGCATTTTTCTTTTCATCGTTTCTGCGGTTATCGGCGTAGTTCTTTTCAACCTTCTCATTGGGGTTCCGAAGGTTGGAATAATCAAACTTGACACTCCTTTTCTTGCTTCGGGCACCAAGGATGACATAATAAGTATGATAAAATTTGCAGAAGACGACTCCTCCATCAAAGCCGTTAATATTATCATGGATTCCCCCGGCGGCGAAGTATCGAAGATCGAGGAGATATATCTTGAAGTTCTGAGATTAAGGGCAAAAAAGCCGGTCGTTATCGCTGTAGACGGCAGTGCCCTGTCAGGAGGATATTACGTTTCTTCGGCGGCAGACTTCATCTATGTTAAACCTTCATCAGAAATAGGCAGTATTGGCGTGATTTCATCGCTGCCTGAGGTATGGAAACCGGATGGCGAACAGATAACCACAGGGCCGTTCAAGGCTTCAGGAAAGTCCAGGAAAAGCTATGCATTCCAGGTGGAGGCCATTAAAAAGGCATTCCTTGAGGCAGTGGTATCCCAGCGGGGAGATAAACTTCACATCGACCCTGAGCGCCTGTCGACTGCCGAGATATTCCTGGGCTCGGAAGGAGTAAAATATGGCCTTGCAGATGCCATAGGGACCGACTCCGATGCGGTACGGAAAGCTGCAGGTATTGCAGGTATTGCAAATTACGATACGTTAAACATAAATGACGCTATGAACATCACATTTACCGGGAAGTTCCACGGGCTTGCCGAAATGAATAAAACAGTTACTCCGGCAAATTATTACATATACCAGGAACTGGAGGATCAATGAGAAAGCTGCACTTTGTCTTACTTGTGACTGCAATCGTTTTCCTGGCGCAGGTATTGTTTTTCTACAGGGGTATATATATCCCGTCCCAGGTCAAAGAGCCGGATTTTTTAGGGATTAATGTGAATTCGTCCGTGCCTCTTGAAATAAACGACAGCTTTACAAAAGGCAGCGGAACTGTTCTGATCGATATGTCCCACGGGAACAAGTTCGATCCGGACGACATGAATTTCCTCCTCTCCCGGATAATGGCGCGGGGATATCATATTGAATACCTGAAGGACGGCTCTGACCTGGATAAGAACCTGTCAGATGTAACATCCTTCGTGGTTATCTCACCTGCTGCTTCGTTTTCGGAAGAATATGTAAAATCGGTAAAGGATTTTATCAACCGGGACGGCAGGTTGCTTATGCTATCTGAACCGATAAATAAGAGCTCGATTAACTCACTGGCCTCTGAATTCGGCATACTTTTCTGGAATGACTACCTGTACAATTTGAAAGAGAATGACGGGAATTTCAAATACATTTATCTTACGGAATTCACTGAGAAAAATATCACAAAAGGGCTGCACAGGATCGTTTTCTATACCCCGGGTTCAGTTTTCGGGAATGGCATTATATTCACGGATAATGAGACATACTCTTCAAGCAGCGGAGTAAAAGGAAGATACCCCGTTGCAGTTGAGGCGATGGATTCGCGCATTATTGCAATCGGGGATGTCACATTTCTATCCGAGCCGTATAATGTCATGGATAACAACAGATTGATCTACAATATTGCGGATTTTCTTGCACCGCCAGGCACAGTTAAACCGTCAGGGAATATTTCGATCGCGCCCGATGTCGGCAACGCGACTAATCTCAGCAATGCAGGCAGCGGCAAGAATGTCACTTTAGGAATATGACAACAGGCTGATGTTATATTTTAGCCCTCTCTTTGCTTCCATATTTCCTGACATGCTCCCATGCCCTGTGATATTTTTCAAATTTTTTATTTTTATCTGAGTAGATGGAAATATTTTTCCGCCCGAACAGCTCACGGTCTTTTCCCACAGGGCAGACCTTGATACATATGCCGCACGGGGACCTGTACTCATCCCTGAGTTCCGCGCTTCTTATCGCGCAGCGTTTTTTATCCACTGCTGGAGGGAAATCCCCTGCTTTTGGTATCGCGCCCACGGGGCAGTTCTTCACGCATAGGAGGCATCTTGTGCATAAATCCTTGGTCATGATCGGATCCGGTTTTATCACAGCGGTGGTGAAGATGGACGTGAACCTGACCCTTGGCCCGTATTCCGGTGTCAGGAGAACATTGTTCTGCCCGAAGGAGCCAAGACCTGCAAGGTATGCCGCATGCTTGTGCGAGAAAAAGGCGAAGGGATTATCTATCAATATTTTTATGTCGCCGTAAGCATCCCTGGGCAGATAAACAGCGGCGTGACCTTTTTCGACAAGGAAATTGGCTATTTCACAGGCTTTTGAATCAAGCATTGAATTCACTGTTTTATAAAGTTCATGATAATAGATAGACGGCGCTGTTTCCAGAATGGGCAGCGGCACAGGCAGTCCTATTACTATTACTGTTCTGGCCTCAGGGTATATGGACTGCGGCCAGAATTCTTCAGGGATCCATGGTGAAAGCACATTCGGAAGCTCTCGGGGCGGCTTTTCCCATCTCTCCACCGGGGCAAAACCCACAAGAGGGATCACGAGGCTTTTGCATTTTTTTAACAGGTCTTTCTTCAGGGTTTCAGGTTTCATTCAGGAATAATATGTTCTCCAATCCCTTATTGATATCTCCGAAACTGGTGTGTTATTTTATTATTGTATCATCTCTGCTATCTGCTTTCCCAACCTCTTGCACTCCTCGATGCCTTCCTCCTCAGGAATGCGTTTTATCCGAAGAGGCGGTTCGAGCACCTTCATGCCGTAGCCTTTGAGCATCTTCGTTATGACTATCGGTCCTTCCCCGCTCCACCCGTATGACCCGAATGCTGTTCCCACCTTGCCTTTCAGGGAAATTTTAGCCAGGTTTTCTACGAATTTTATAACCGTTGGCATCCCTGCCCCTTTGTAGGTCGCAAGACCTATTGCTACCGCATCGGCGTTCTCAGCATCGGCAGGCGAAGCCTGATCCACTTTCTTAATGACAACATCCGCACCTGCGCTCTTTGCCCCTTCCTCGATGGCTTTTGCCATGATGCCTGTATTGCCAAAACCTGTCCCGTATATTATCGCAAGTTTAGCCATTATCTCACCTCAATCTATCTTCCTGAACATTTCCTTCGGAGCGTTGCATATCGGACACCTCTCCGGCGCCCCTTTTTCCACTGTGTTGCCGCATATCTGACAGACATAATAGTCCACTTCCTCATTCATGCCAAGGTTATCCAGGGCATTTTTGTAAAGACCGGCGTGGATCTTTTCGACTTTATTTGCAACGTCAAAGGTGAGGATAACGGCATCAGATGCTTTTTCTTTCCTGGCGGCCTCTATGAATTTAGGATACATTTCCCTGAACTCCGCAGTCTCACCTGCAATCGCGTCTTTCAGGTTATTTTCTGTTTTGCCGACGCCTCCCATTATTCTCAGGTGGTTCAGGGCGTGGACCGTCTCTGCCGCCGCTGCCGCCCGGAACAGCTTTGCAACCTGCCTGTAACCATCCTGCTCTGCCTTTTCTGCGAATGCCAGGTATTTCCTGTTCGCCTGCGACTCCCCGGCGAAAGCCTCTTTTAAATTATCCTGTGTTGTCATAATTCACCTTGATTCACCTTGGTTTCCACTCTTACAGGTAAATTTCCACGATTCATCATATACCTTTCCATCGCAGGATTCCGGGATAATCCCGTGTTCCTACATCAACCTTGCAGGGAGCTTTTGTTTAGCAATCAAATCCCCGACATCCTCGGCGCTCCTGATTACATCGGATTTTCCTTCCTTCACAAGTATCTCAGCGCACCTCGGCCTTCCGTTATACTGGCTGCTCATGCTGAATCCGTATGCTCCCGCATCCAGCAGGGCCACAATATCCCCTTTTTCAATACGGGGCAGTTCCCTGTCCCTGGCAAATACATCGCCAGTTTCACAAATCGGACCGACAATAGAATATATCTCCTCCGGCTTTGAGGCCGCCCTGTTTGCTACCACTGCATAATGGTATGAGTCGTACATCGTGGGACGGATAAGGAGATTAAAACCTGCATCCACGCCCACAAAATTTTTAGCTGCTTTTTTTACTGTATTGACGCGGGTAAGAAGGATGGTGGTATCGCCCACGATATATCTTCCCGGCTCAAGGATAAGTTTCGGTGAGATCCCAAGTTCTTCCGTTCTTTCCTGGAATACGGGAAGGATAGCGTCCGCATGATCGGCCGGGGTAGGAGCATGCTCATCTTTCTTATAAGGGATGCCAAGACCCGAACCAAGGTCCACGAACTTGAGGTCGATCCCCAGCGCAGTCACTTCTTCCACAAGATTCATCATTTTCTGCGTTGCTTCAGTAAACGGCGCTGTATCCAGTATCTGCGAACCTATGTGGCAGTGTATGCCTGCGGGCATGACACCTGGAAGTCCTGAAGCTTCGCGATAGATATCAACGACTTCCCCTGAGGGGATTCCGAATTTGGAAGTCCTGAGTCCGGTGGCGATTTTGGGATGCGTGCCTGGAGAAACATCAGGATTTACACGGAACGCTATCTCCACGGTTTTTCCCAGGCTTCCTGCTATCTCTGATAAAGTATGCAGTTCATCCCTGGAATCAACCGAGACTTTTACACCCAGTTCCGCGGCTTTCCGGAGTTCAAAATCGGTCTTTGAATTCCCGTTGAAAAGGATCTTCTCACGCGAAATTCCTGCAAGAAGTGCCATATAAAGCTCGCCGTAACTGAAAACATCCGCGCCCGACCCTTCTTTTGCAAGCATCCTCAGGATAGCAAAACTTCCGTTGGCTTTTGCCGCGTAGTAGATATCAGCATCTGGAAATGCTTTCCTGTATGCAGAAAAATTCTCAATGATACGGGATTCGTTGGTGATATAAATCGGAGTGCCGTACTTTCCTGCAAGCTCTGTGGTGTCCGCTCCCCCGATAAACAGGTGATTGTTCCTGATTTCAAGATGATTTTTTATCGTGAACATAGGTGCACAATTAACAGGCATTATATTATAGGTTGTCTTGTCCATGTGATGAAAAATAAAATAATTTTACTACGGATATAAGCAGGTTGGCGAAAAAAATCGGGCTTACATTTTTGATGAACGCCAACCTGACCGATAATCTTCTGCACAAGAATATAATTATAGTTGATATCAATAGTGGCAATAGGATTAACAGCTAAATTTTCAGTTCATTATCATTGCGGTAAAATCGCTATCGGTTTTGATTAAAGAACTTTTCTTTTAAATAAAATATTAAAACGCAAGATTTATATTTAAGGAATACATTTTAAGTGAAGGGTGAAATATTATGAAAAGTCTATCTGTCAATGTTCTTGACAAATCTGATGAGGAATTCGCTGATACGCTCATTGAATTAGGCTTGAAAAGGAACGTGGCAAAAGTGCTCACTTACCTGAAAAACGTAGAAGAAGTTACCTCAAGAGACCTTGAAATGGGTTCTGATTTAAGACAGCCCGAGGTCAGTATAGCAATGCGCGAACTGGAAGAACTTGGCTGGATCGCGGAGAGGGAAGAGAAAAAGCCGGGAAAAGGTCGTCCTTATAAGATATACCAGCTCAAGACAAGTATCGAAGAGATAATAGATTATCTTGAGACCCAGAAGAAAAAAGAATCGCAGGCAATGATGGCAAGCATCAAACGCCTGAAAGAATTGAGCAAATAACCTTAAACACTTAAAAGAGAGTGGGGAGAAAGTGTATCAACTCCGGTCAGGCCGGAGAAGGTTTTAATCACAAGCAACTTTAAGGATATCTTTTCCTTCAATGAAGGGCAGGTTATGGCAGGCAGAATACCTCATGGCGTCTTCCCTTGAGAGGGCTTTTCCGGATTTGCAGTCAAGCATCTCGCACACGACCATGGAAGGGGTTATCCCTGCCTTCATTGCAAGCACTATGGATAGCTCGGTCTGGCCGCGCCTCTCGCTTAGAAGTCCTGAAGCTGCACGCAGCAGCGCGACATGCCCTGGAGACCGGAACTCTGCTCCAAAATCCATGTTTTCGCCATTCATGACCCTCTGCACGATCTCGCCGAGTTTATTGATGGTCAGAGCCCTGTCGTTGTCCGTTATGCCGGTAAAAGTGCCCCTGTGGTTCACCCACAGCGAAAAAGAGGAACGGGTGTCATAGGGAATATCGCCTTTTTTTTCAATTAGCGAAATCAGAGACCTGTGCCCGTTCAAAGAAACGCTTTTCAGTATTTCCGACATGAAAGGCAGTCCAAGCCTGTCAGCAGCCGTTGCGTGAATTGCCACGCATATCAGTCCTCCCCCATCGCAGCGCATGCGCGCAATATCTGACGGGGTGGCAGTCTGTGCAGGTATCACAAGGTCAGTTTCGCCCTCCCTGTCCTCAGAATCAAACAGGAGAATCATTTTACCACAACGAACTGCTTCTATTGCCTTTTCAATATCGTTTAACTCTGCACAAACGCATACATGCGTGGATTTTTCATAACTCATTTTAATACCTCAACCTGTACCGGGCTTCCGTCCATGACGTTCATATATTCCCTGAGGTTGACCGGCGCTATTATCTCAATTATGTCCTCGGGATAATGCGTGCGCTCAGGAACGATTACTGCTCCTTTGATATCGGAAATCACAATGTTAAAGCAGGAACCCGAGCCAAACGTTCTGCTGTTATCGGTGAATCCTGAAATCCTGACATCCCCAGATATTCTTTTCCTTATTTCTATGCTGGAGGTGTCAAGTTTGAGGTTCAACGTGCCTGGATAAGGATCGAACCCCAGTTTTTCACGGAACTGCTTCCTGTAGCCTTCAAGGGAGATGTAATACTGTCCCTCGCCAAGCCCTGTAATGACCTTTCCGCTTAAAATTTTCTTATTCCCGTTCCTGGAAAAGATCTCCTGATAATCATTTAATTCCTTTTCTAGCGCTGCAATGCCATTTTTAGTTATGGATATTAACTGTCCGTCATGTAAAATCTGTTTTGATATGAGCTTCTCATCCTCAAGATTTTTGAGTTTTCGCGCTGCAGTTTGCGGACTTGAATCTATATGCGATGCGAAATCAATTGATGATATTTGCAATGGGTTTTTATGTGCTCCGAGAAGCGCAAGTTTTTTCAAAGGTAATATATCCATAGACCCCTCATTTTTAAGCTGCTACTCAATTATGGATTTGATAAAAGATAAAACTTTCCTCATTTAAATGTTCAAGAGAGTTTTTATAGTTTTGAGTTTTTATTATCAGATAAATTTAGGGATTGCCATAAAAACCAGCTCGTATTTTAAGGCAATAGGTGTGATAAAAATGAGTAAAAATGATATCAGTAGAGGGAATACCCTCAGTATAGCTTTTGGATTAACGATCTTTGTACTTTTATTGCTTGCAGGGAATGCAGGTGCTGTTTCTTCAGGGACATTTCCCTTCTCAGTGACTTCTACTTTTGGCGATCGGGATGTCTTTAATTTAACAGTTAATAGTGCAGGAACTATCACTGCCCAGGCAACCTGGACTGGGTCAGCCACTAATCTGGCATTAATTCTGAATGGACCCGGGCAGACAGGAGCTTATGCCCGGAGTGATGGCACAAGTCCTCTTTCCTTGAGCTACACGGTCACCAGTGCAGATCTAAGCGCCGGAACTGCCTGGACGATATCCATTGTAAATTTTGGAAGCACTGGCACTGGCAGCGGGACCGTAACTGTAACATATCCTTCAATAGGCAGCGCGCCTACCGCAACAACGCTATCAGCCATCAGTGTCACTTCCACAAGCGCAATACTCAAAGGTACTATCAATCCATACGGTCTTGCAACCCAGTATGATTTTGCCTCAGGCGTCACTATGATGGGAACTGACCCGACAGGAGTAACAACCAACTGGGGATTTAGTACGATCCAGAGTTTGAGTGCAGGCAATTCGCCAGTTACAGTTAGCTACACAGTTACAGGACTGACACCTGCCACAACTTATTCCTTTGCGGTCAGGGCAACTAACAGCGCAGGTTCACAAAACGGCGCCCTCGTTACCTTTACAACCGCTACTACACCGACAAGTCCTCCAGCCTCAGGCACAATGGGCCAGTGGGCATCCAGTGCATTTGCAAGTAGCGAATATTCCCAGACATCATGGTCAGCATGGGAGGCAACAGGTGAACCGAACACATTCGGCTATGGAGACATTGCAACAGCATGGGCGCCTCAGGACGAGAATAACGGTACTCAATGGTTAGAGTTGAGCTACGACGCGTTGGTTTATGCAACAGGCGTAAATGTGCATGAGACTTTTAATCCCGGGACAATCGTCAGGATCGACTTATATGACGATAGCGGTACAGCGCATACGGTCTGGACAGGAACCGACCCCAACACCGGGGCACCTGAAGACCCAATCACTGGGGCACCAGGCAGCACGGGATGGTCAAATATTACCTTCGCACAGACAACGTTTCCCACAAACAAGGTAAAATTGTACCTCAATACTGACCTTGTATCAGGCTGGAATGAGATAGATGCCGTGGAACTTGTTGGTGTAAATTCAGGCATATCGCCGCCAATAACTGTTACCCCTGAAACCACGCCGACCCCAGCCAGTTATACATTGTCCGCATCCCCTGCGTCGGTATCACCAGGAGAGGCTATCACGGTCACTTTTACAGCCCCCGGCAATCCGACAGATTGGATTGCAATGTATCCGATAACGGCAGAAAATACAAACTATGGTGAATGGCACTATCTGGATGGAAGAACAAGCGGAACCCAGGCATTCGAGGCACCATCAGAACCAGGCGTGTACGAGTTCAGAATGTTCCCGGACTGGGACGGAACGCAGAGTTATGAAAATATAGCAATAAGTAACAGAATAACAGTGACTGGCGCAACACCCACACCAGAACCTACTCCAAATTCGGGAGGTGCTCCGGGT
The DNA here is from genome assembly GCA_902386085.1 of uncultured archaeon. Classification (GTDB taxonomy): domain Archaea; phylum Halobacteriota; class Methanosarcinia; order Methanosarcinales; family Methanoperedenaceae; genus Methanoperedens. The sequence goes on along the minus strand of CABMIA010000054.1, from coordinate 845 downwards.
GGGAGTTCTTCATCAATAATTGACATTTCCGGAAGCACAACTGGTAGCGTTTCAACTGGAAATTTTGTTTATTACAGGTTTTCTGCTATATCAGGGCAGGAAGTAACGGTTACTTTGACTCCAGTGAGCGGAGATCAGGACCTGGCAGTATTTGATTCGGAACGAAATCCTCTGGGAGCCAGCAATCGTGCCGGGACAGTTGCGGACATTGTTAGATTCACTGCATCCTCTTCAGGGAATTATTATGCAGTGGTATACGGTTACGAGGCTGGAATATATACAATTTCAGTGGCAACACAGTCTCCAATATCCACAGCGACCCCGACACCCGTCCCCTCCGAAGTAAGCCCGGGAAGCATGGCCAGAAGTATCTCACCTTCTTCAATCCATCCGGGCGGCACTCTCACTATAACATTGACACCGTCACCTTCTACGCTTTTTGACTACTATCAGGTAACAGAGACTATCCCACACGGTTTCACCTTTGTAAACACCTCGGCGGGACATTACACCCAACAGGGCGATGTATTCACTTTTACCGAGCCAGACAGTACCCCGATAACCTATACGCTCATGGCAACCCTGACCGAAGGGAGCTATACTATCGGCGGCGCATTCAAGGATGAAAACAGGAACACGGGAGTAGTATCAGGAACTGCAGATATCTGGGTCAGCGCAGGCAGTGCAGGAAGCGTGGCCAGAGGTATTTCCTCATCAGCAATCCGGCCAGGCGGCACCCTGAACATAACATTGACCCCAACACCTGCTTCACTTTTCCAGTCGCCGGGATACCAGGTAACCGAAACAATACCTCAGGGCTTTACCTTTGTCAGAACGTCGGGTGG
>CABMIA010000053.1 GCA_902386085.1 uncultured archaeon | reverse complement strand
TACACTACAAAGTAAATAACCTTTTCTTTTTGATTTTGAAGCATTTTTAAGGAGCGGTCGAAAGCTATTTTTAAAAAATTATAATAATATATTAAAATAGTTGCAAGATTAACTTGACGCTATGGGGTTATTAGCATCGAACTTATACGAACTCAAATTCATCTGCGGCCTGTTTTAATCAGCGCCGCCGTCCTGTCATCGAGCCTGGGGAGGGCGCCTGGATGAAAACAATTAGGGTCAAGTCAAGGTTTCCATTGTTTCAGAAAATCCACTCTTTCGAAATCACTATCGTTTGTCGCTATATGTTTTATCCCATAAATTTCGCACGAAGCAACATGAATGGCATCTGAAAATAGAAGGTTGTGTTTTTTCGACATTGTTTTTGCAAGTAGCAGCACTTCAAATGTAAGTGGCAAAATAACAATACTCGAATCAAATACATCCTCAAGCGCACTGTAGGCTACTTCACATTCAGAGATTACTTCAGGGTGCTCTTTTATGAATCGGATGACCTCAACATCCCCATATTTTTGCTTAACTGCGCCGATGAGTATTGTGTGGAATATCTCATTAATCGCGGTTGAGGAAGTGAAGCCAATTATTTCACCGCTATTGATTTTTGATAGAAGCGCCTCAGAGGTATGCTTATAGCGATGCTTCTTTGCCAGCGCATAGATAAAAATATTGGTGTCTACAAATATTTCTGGTTCAGTAAAGTCCTCAAGACTCATTCTATCCACTGAGAAACTTCATCACCCAACAGTTCATCAATTCCACTTTCTGGAATATCGATTTCAACATGGAAGAATCCTTTCTCTTTTTTCTTCGGGACTGTTATCAACCTGTTGCCAACGAGTTTTATATCCTTGTCCTTGATTAACGCCACAACATCAGACTCGCTTATCGCCATTTTCTCACTTAGATTCTATTATCTGTAGTATCGTATATATGCCTTTAGTTACATGAATCTGCATAGACTCTGAATAAAATCTTTGAATGAGCGGCGCCGCCCTGTTATCGAGCCGGAAGGGGTGCGTTTGTGGGATGAGGCGCAAGTGGTGGATTCTGGGCTCCGTTAAGACAAAAAAATTCAAGGTTCACTCTTAATAATTTGCCTTGAGGCTGTATATTCTCTATCTAAATACTATTATGCCTAAATCTATAATGAAACTCAAAATAGATATTATTGAAGCAATGTCTCCTAAAGTCTCTCTTAATTGGCTTGGTTTTACAATTCGATCTGTTGTTGGTGCTTGGAAATTTATAAAACCTAATACTAGAATCACAATCATTTGAACTGCTATTATCGAAGCTGAGGAATTTACAATAAATTGGTTCTGGAACAATGTACCAGTTATAGCGAGGCTTAAATCTATAAACATTATAGCCTCCTATCCTCAATGCTTCTATTTTATTGGTAGTTAAATTAGAAATAATTGATAAAACACGATTGTAACCTATGCTGACTATGCTTGAGAATATCATTGAAACAAGGATAAACACACCAAATACTAAAGGTTCATTTGGATTTGCTTTTAACCAATAAGAAATATCAAAACCCAATATTAAAATGAAAAGCACCAAGTTAAAGGCGATTAATTTATCGCTTATTTGTTGACTTTCTGATAGTTTTTTTATATCGTTCAGTGCAATATCTGCTATACCTGCAAGACTATCTTCTTTATACGGTTTTCTTTTTTTTACCATATTTCACCATCGAGATAACTAGTTATCAAGCTTTTTTTCCTTAATTGAAGCATCTGCATCCTCCAGCTTCGCCTGCACCGCCTTCTCCTCCCCGTTTCCATTCTCCTCCTCCTTCGCAAGCGTCGCCACACCCACCACCCTGTCCTTCTCCTCCACATTCATGATCTTGACTCCCTGCGTATTCCTTCCCTGCACGCGTATCCCGCTTACAGGCACGCGGATAATGATCCCTTTCGATGTTGTCACCATGATCTCGTCATCCTCGTGAACGCTCTTGATATCCACCACGTTCCCGTTCCTGATGTTCACGTCGATGGGTATCACGCCCTGCCCTCCGCGGTTGCTGGGACGGTATTCCTCAAATCCTGTGCGCTTCCCGAATCCGTTCTCTGTAACAGTGAGAAGGCTTGCTCCCTCCTCCACAACTGCCATGCTCACCACTTCATCTTCGCCGATAAGTCTCACGCCCCGCACGCCGTAAGCGCCGCGCCCCATGTCGCGCACGTCGTTCTCGTTAAAGCGGATCGCCTTCCCGTGCTTTGTGCCGATCACCACTTCTTTCGTGCCGTCAGTTAGCTTCACCGAAACCAGCTTGTCCCCGTCCTCAAGCGAGATGGCGATAATTCCTGTCTTCCTGGGGTTTGAGAACTCGCTCAATGCCGTCTTCTTTGCTGTGCCTTTCTTTGTGACCATGAGAAGGAAATGCTTCTCATCGAATTTGCTGATCGGTATGTAGGCGCTTATCTTTTCACCCTGCTCCAACTGCAGCAGATTGACAATCGCATTACCGCGCGCCTGCCTTCCTGCCTCGGGTATCCCATATACTTTCAGCCAGTACACTTTTCCTTTGTCGGTGAAGAACAGCATGTAATCATGGGTATTGCCGATGAAAAGGTCACTCACAAAATCCTCTTCTTTCGTCTCCATGCCCATCACACCTTTCCCGCCCCGGCGCTGCTGCTTATATGCATCCACGGCGATGCGCTTGATGTAGCCGCTGTTCGTGATAGTAATTACATCATCTTCCTTCGGTATCAGGTCCTCGGTAACAAGTTCTCCAGTGCTTTCGATTATCTCTGTCCGCCTCTTATCCGCAAAACGCGCCTTGATGTCAGCAAGCTCAGCTTTTATCAGCGCAAGTATCTTGATCTCACTTGCCAGGAGTTCTTTCAGCCAGGCAATTGTCTTTAAAAGTTCGGCATATTCAGCATCGATCTTCTCCCGCTCAAGCCCTGTGAGGCGCTGTAGCCTCATGTCGAGTATAGCCTTTGCCTGCTCTTCGCTCAGCTTGAAATTGGCAACAAGACCTGCGCGCGCTTCATCCGGCGTATGTGAAGCCTTTATGAGTTTTATGACCGCATCGATATTATCAAGCGCGATCCTCAAACCCTCAAGGATATGGGCACGCTGCTCTGCCTTTTTGAGCTCAAACTGGCTGCGCCTTGTGATTATTATCTTCCTGTGATTTATGTAGTCAACAATGATGTCCTTTAATGTGAGAAGCCTGGGCTGTCCTTCAACGAGTGAGAGGTTGATCACACCAAAGGTATCTTCCAGTTGCGTGCTCGAATACAACTGGTTCAGGATAATATTCGCCTGCGCCTGTCTGGAAATTTCCATGACTATCCTGATGCCGTCTTTATCCGACTCGTCCCGCAGGTCTGTGATGCCTGCTATCTTTTTATCCCTGACAAGACCTGCGATCGTCTCTATCAGTTTCGCCTTGTTCACCTGGTACGGCAGCTCTGTTACGATTATCTGTTCCTTATTCTTTATCTCCTCGATCACGGCGCGGGCGCGCATCTTGATCGAGCCGCGGCCTGTAAGATACGCATCGCGTATTCCCTGCCTTCCGTAGATGAAACCTGCCGTAGGGAAATCAGGACCTTTGACAATCTTGACAAGTTCATCAAATCCGGCATCCGGGTTATCGATGACAAGGGTTATACCGTCTATCACTTCTCCCAGATTATGCGGCGGCATATTGGTGGCCATACCCACTGCAATCCCGGTCGAACCGTTGATGAGGAGGTTCGGGAGTTTGCACGGAAGCACCGTCGGTTCTTTCAGGGACTCGTCATAGTTGGGCACGAAATCCACGGTCTCTTTTTCTATATCGACAAGGATCTCTTCAGCTATCTTTGCAAGTCTGACCTCTGTGTATCGCATCGCTGCCGCGCTGTCGCCATCAATGCTTCCGAAGTTCCCCTGCCCGTCTATCAATGGGTAGCGGAGCGAAAAGGTCTGCACCATCCTGACAATGGTATCATAAACTGCAATATCGCCGTGCGGATGGTACTTACCCAGGACATCTCCCACTATCCTTGCTGATTTCTTGTAGGGTTTGTCTGATGTCATCCCCTGCTCGTTCATGGCATAGAGGATGCGCCTGTGAACTGGCTTCAGTCCATCCCTTACATCAGGGAGCGCACGGCCAACGATGACGCTCATGGCATAATCGATATAGGAGCGCTTCATCTCATCTTCGATATTGACGGGTGAGATTTTTTCAACAACGAGTTTTTGCTGGGGGTCTTTGGGTTCCTGGTCGGTCATTGTAGTATCAGCTCATGTTCATGCATGTTAATTATCCAATAATTTTATAATGAATTTTAATATTTTTTGCTTGATCAAACCATTTTTGCGCTTCTCGCATCATATATTTCTATTCCTTCCTCTTCAATAGTCATTATGAAATCTCTTTTTTCTTTTTTCATGATCTCGAATTCTAAAGGAGAATATACTAATGGTTCCATTGAAAGGAACGTATTATTCATCTTTATGACATCGGCAATCCTATCTATGAATCTTTTAGAGGTTTCTTTTATCAGCATCAGGTCTATATCGCTTCCTTCATGCGCCTCTCCTCTTGCATAGGAACCAAAAAGAACGATTTTCTGGGGGGCATATCTACTGACTATGCTCTGGATAATATCAGTGAATGCATCCTGGATTTTTTTATCTTTTGAAATTTGTGTGATATTTAGCAGGGGATCACCTCAATTTCAAATGGTTCAAAACGAATTTCTTAAATTTCTTAGCATTTTCAATGGCGTGTTGAGCTTCTTCACTAGTAATTTCATGATCTGCTTCTAAAGGATATCTGACTTCAACAGCGTAGCCGGATAAATCTGTTGCGATATCAAACAACTTGGAAAATTCAGAATCAGTTTCTGTACAAATAGAAACAAGCTCTTCAATGCCATGAATTTTAGGCGCTTCTCTTCCATGAAAAGCAAGAAATCCTTTGAGATACTTTTCAGCAGCCTGCTGACTGTGAAAACACACAGTATCTGTTGGTGGGTTTGGCATGGTGAGGATATACTCACCTGCTATCAGATCGTTGTTTCCTTTATGGAACCATCTTTTTGCTACGTCTTTATTCTCCATAGATGACTTTTCCTTTTTTTATAACTGAAGTAACAAATGCTGCAGAAGCGTTTTTCCATTTTTCAACTTCCTGTGGGGTGTAAACGACAATATCTTTGGGAATTTTTATGTCACGGAGCAATTTTCTTATTCTTGTCACCCTCTTATGCATCGGTTCTTCAGTGGGAAGGATGACAAGCAAATCCAGGTCGCTGTCCTTTGTAGGGGTTCCATAAGCATAAGAACCAAAAAGGATTATCTTCTCGGGATGGACTCCACTAACAATGCGGTTTTTGATTTCCTGGATTAGTTCTTGTGTTATTGGTTGCATGGTTTTTATCACAAATGGTAATCAAGATGGTGTATTCTCAAATTAAAACGCTGTCCACAAAATATCGGAGATTTCTCATTTTTCAAATATATCTTCACGTCTTCAAGTATAATCCACTGCGATTCACACTTCTCCTTTAAAGATTTTAGCTTATCGATGAATTTCGGATTTAATGAGAATATATGACTGTTTTTTATAACTTGTTGATGCGGTAAATCAATATCTAATGGGACATTTCTTTTATCAACGCTATAATCGTCGTTATCATGAATATTCATAGAAATTTTTTCAATCTTAAAATCAAAGATGCTGCGGTTTATAATAGCGAATTCAAATTCTATACATGGAGGTGAAGTTGAATCTGGTGCTTTTATAACTGGATAAGAACATTTATAACAAGGAACAAAATCTATCATTTTTTCGGAGTCATGTGCTTCAGTACTAATCTTCCACAAAAGACGTACCAATTTTATAAATTGTATAAGTTGTTTTATTTTAATCAACAGCCATTTGCATAGTTTTTTAAAATATTCCCATGGTTTTCGTAATAAGAATAATATGAAGGAAACAATGATCGCAGCAACAATCGCTAAAAGCATGTCGTATCCACTCAGTAGACTCATTTGGTTAACAATTGGAATTGAGTATAACTCAACCATACTCACACATCCAGATTCTTGATTTCCTTCGCATGCCTCTCGATGAACTCGCGCCGCAGCTCCACTCTTTCCTTGCAATGCTAAACCATTCAGAAGGTAACGAATCAGGATTGTTCATAAACTTACCCCATTCTCCAAAATGTCATTTATGAACTGATCACCAACATTTTTTCTTTTTTCAGCTTCATCGGGGGTAAGCACAATAGGCGCAACCGGCAAACCGTTTCTGAGGTCGCGTATGAGGCGTTTTGCAGACGCAATCCTTTCGAAAAACCTTTCTTTTCGATGCGCAATGACCAGTAAATCTACATCGCTGTCTTCGGTTTCTTCTCCTCTGGCATATGAGCCATAAAGAATGACTTTCTCGGCATCGTATGTCTGCTTCAACCGTTCACTTATTTTCCTCAAACGGTCAAATGTCTCTTGGTTCAAGTCAATCTCCTTTACACATCCAGGTTCTTGACATCCTTAGCATGCTTTTCTATGAACTCACGCCTTGGCTCCACTTTATCACCCATCAGAATAGTGAAAATCTCATCCGCTTTTATGGCATCTTCAAGCGATACTTTGAGCATGGTGCGCGTTCCTGGGTTCATCGTAGTATCCCAGAGCTGCGTTGGGTTCATCTCACCAAGACCCTTATAACGCTGCATTGCAATTCCGTCCCTTCCTATCTCGGCGAGTTTCTTGGTCAGCTCTTCCTCGTTATATATATAAAGTTCCACTTTGCCTTTCTTCACCTTAAAAAGCGGAGGCTGGGCAATATAGACATAACCCATGTCGATAAGCTGGCGCATGTACCTGTAAAACAGCGTCAGTAATAGAGTCCTGATATGCGAACCGTCCACATCGGCATCTGTCATTATTATGATCTTATGGTACCGCGCCTTATTGATATCGAATTCCTCTCCCTCGCCTATACCCGCGCCTATAGCTGTTATGAGCGCACGGATCTCCTCGTTTTTTAATATTTTCGTCAGGCGCGCCTTCTCGACATTCAATATCTTACCCCGCAGCGGAAGTATCGCCTGGAACTTGCGGTCGCGTCCCTGCTTGGCGCTCCCTCCTGCACTGTCGCCTTCCACGATGTATATCTCGCTGTGCGCCGGGTCTTACTCTGAGCAATCTGACAGTTTCCCGGGAAGCGCACTTATTTCAAGCGCGTTCTTTCGCCGCGTGAGTTCCCGGGCTTTCCGGGCAGCTTCTCTTGCTTCGGCAGCTTCAAGCGCCTTTGAAAGGATATTCTTTGCAGCAGGAGGATTTTCTTCGAAAAATTCTGATAGCCCTTCGGAAACAAGCGTCTCCACGATTCCCTTTATATCGCTGTTGCCGAGTTTGGTCTTTGTCTGCCCTTCAAACTGTGGGGATGTGAGCTTGACATTGATTATAGCGGTCAGCCCCTCCCTTACATCGTCTCCTGATAATTTTTCCTCGCCTTTCAGGAATCCCTTTGCTTTTGCATAGTCGTTTGAGACTTTGGTGAGTGCAGCTTTGAACCCTGCAAGATGCGTCCCGCCTTCGTGTGTGTTAATATTATTGGCAAAAGTATAGACGTTCTCAGTATAGCTATCGTTGTACTGCATTGCGATTTCGACCACTTTCGTATCTTTTTGTTTCTGGAATTATATCGGCTTTTCATGAAGCAGATTCTTGTTCTTGTTCAGGAAATCAACAAACGATACGATGACTCCCTCGTACTGGAATACCTATTCTTTTTGCGAGAATTCATCCTTCAGCGATATTTTGACGCCTTTATTAAGGAAAGCAAGCTCCCGCAACCGGGCAGCCAGCATATCCAGGTTGAACTCAAGAGTCTCG
>CABMIA010000052.1 GCA_902386085.1 uncultured archaeon | reverse complement strand
ATGGTTCCAATCGGAAAGCATATATTCTCATTTGGGGTTATTTCAAGTGTCCTTAGTTTAGTTTGGTGTTTCATCAATAACAAACATGCTGAGGACAATCATATTATTTACCTGTCAAACTCAGGTTTTAAAATCGTTATATTTTATTAATGCATTAATAGAGGTTTCTTATGAACGAACTCGAATATCTTTCCAAAGCTCCTAATCCGGTAAATAAATCCGCAAAAGCCGTGTCCAGCCCTCCGACCAAAGATCAGATCCATACAATGACCACAGATCAGCTCGTAAAGATGCTGATGAGCCCTGAGATGTCAAAGCCAGTGAACGCTGCGCAGCGCCAGCAGGTCATCAAAATACTCCAGGAACGGGAGGGGAATGCTTTTGTTGATAGAATTCTGGGAAAAAGTTCCGGACGCACCAAAAAATGAAATGAAGGATTACAATCTGAGTTATTCTAAAGAAACTATTTTTATATTTTAACTCACTTTCATAACTACCTTACTTATAATATTCAAATCAGAACAACCCGGGTTTCGAATCGTTTGAGTCCACACCGAGAGGTAAGAAATAATATAAAAATTAAACAAAGGCTATATATTCTCAAAGAACTTATTCAAAATAAGGATACTTATAACGTATTTCAAAATCAAATATGGTATAAAAATCTGCGAAGTGATGAGTGGAAGAATGACATCAAATAAATTTTATGAACGCGCTCTCGTTTATCGGGATGGATCCAGATGAAGCTCTGGATGGCTCTGTATGCATTGATATGGGTTACGCTCATTGAGTTCCTGCTCGCGATGACACCTGGCAACTCGCCTATTCTGTTATATCTCCACACCGCACTGGGCATCGCCATCATCGCCCTTGCATTTTACAACTTCTCAGGTCTTCGGAAAACCAGGGTTATGGGACGTGTGAAGCGCATCGCACAGGCAAGTTTCAATCTATCAGTGGCGGTTGGGATACTCGGAGTCCCGATCTTCTTTGGATTCGGCATGGCCTCGGCGATCCCGGTAATTAACATATCGATCTATGGTTTCATTCTTTTCTTCCATGTCATATTCGCCTTCGCTATCATCACCCAGGCTTCCGCTATCGCTATCGCTCATGACATGTGGGAAGACAAAGAGTTTTTAAACGAAACTGAGCCTGGAGTTGTACCTCCAATGCCGCATTAAGCGAAAAAAATTATTTACCCTCTCTTTGCTTTTTCAATACAACAGTAAAAAAGATTTGTCATCATCAGAACCAAAAATATATCATCTAGTGTGTCTAATTTAACTACTGGGGTTAAAGAATGAATAAAACTAATTTAATTTTAGTCGTGTCTGGAATTTTAGCAATATTGGTCATTAGCGGTTGTACTCAACAACAATCTCCTGTACAACCGACAACAGCCATACAGACACCCGTACCGACAGCAATAGAACAGCCAACTGTTAAACTTTCTTCCGGAAATTATATAGTGGATGGTAAAGGTATCACTCTTTATTTGTTTTCAAACGATGTTACTGGAGAGAGTAAATGCACGGGTGGCTGCCTTAATATCTGGCATATTTTCTATACGGAAAAAATATCCGTCGCCTCGGGGCTCAGCTCCTCTGATTTTGGAACAATTACAAGAAGCGATGGAACGAAACAAACAACCTATAAAGGCTGGCCATTATATTATTTTTCCAATGATTCAAATCCGGGTGACATTAAAGGAGAAGGATTTAATAAGATCTGGTTTATCGCCAGGCCGGACTATACGGTTTTTATTGCGAACAAGAACGGTTCAAAATACATAGTCGATGCAAAGGGGATCACTCTTTACAACTTTACTAAAGATACGCCAGGAGTAAGCAATTTCAAATGAAATTGAGCAAATATCTGTCCTGTGTTCTATACTGAGAAAATCGTTGTACCATCTACGATGAATGCCTCTGATTTCGGTGTCATAACCAACAGCGCAGGGGCCAAACAGACAACTTATAGAAATCTGCCGCTCTATTACTATATTAACGATACAAAACGCGGGGATACAAACGGGCAGGGTTTTATTAATGCCTGGTCAGTCGTGTCGCCTGATGCTGCTTCTTTGGCTATATCCTCTACTACGACCTCATCCTCTGCACCAACGATCACAGTGACCTCATTCCCCTCCAGCGCAAATGGTGATTCCAAAATCGTTATTCAATGGAACGTGGCAGGAGGAACTCCAGGGGTTATCACCAATACTGCGATCTATTGGGGATATAAAACAGGAAGCACAAATACTTCGGATTATCCGAAAGTAAGCAGCTCACAGACAGGGAAATCACCACAGGGATTCAGCACGGAGATCACAGTTCCATCAGGCGGATATTTTTACTTCAGGGCCAACGCGGTAGTTGACGGAGTTAACATCCTCTCACCTGAATATCAAATATCGATCATTGCACCCACGGGCGGCGGCGGAGGCGGATACTGAACACAGAAAATTTTTGCCTGAATAATTGTCCGCGAATTATAGGAGGAACGGTAATTGTGGTCAGCGTTATTCTCAATTCGTCCGGTTTTCCTCCCGCAGATGAAAATTCACGAAATTATTTGAGATTGAATAACGAAAACCAGTCCAGAAAACATGGGTCGTCATCTCAGGGATGAAATATATGCCAATCGATATAAAAACAGTCGCAACGATAAACCTTGCCATACAGATCTTACTTTTCTTATTTGCATCCGGCGCCGTGTATCTTGCTAAGAATAGGGACCTCAGCAGGCATTGTACTTTTATGAGAGTACTGATACCCATCCAGATAATAGCGATAGCTTTTGTTATGCTTCCCTCGATGCTCGGCTATCTTAAGATCGTGAACCCTCCGCTTTTCAATATCGAGATGCTCATTCATCACACGTTTGGGCTGGCAGTTGTCGTGATCTGGATCTACATAAACCTGGTTTTCGGGAAATCATGGATGCCACGGAACTTTCGTGCAGTCATGAGATCGGCATTTGCCATATGGATACTGGCATTGCTCTTCGGAGTATCCATGTATATCAGGATATGGACTTGATTCTGGCATGAAACCTGGGAGCGTACAGGAAAAGATCGCATTAAAGGGAAACATATCTTTGCAGTTCAGAGATACATGCCAGAAGAATGAGTATGCATCGTGCAGGATCCGGAAAGGGCTCTTGCTCTTCGTCGATGAAAATGATCTCTCCGAGGAAGGCATTGGCTTTGGAGTCCCGATACTCAGGTTCAGGCATAAAGAAATCTTCCCAGGTAATGCACAAATAACTGCCAGCAGGGAAGGAGAGAGGACCGCCGTTATCGTTGATTATGACCTTAACCTCGTGGAACGGATGAGAATGAAGGGAAATAAGATAAATAACAGTGTTTTTTACAGGATAAAGGATCATTTATCTTTCCTGCACAGGGAATATCCTTTCAGTCGGAAAATACTCACACATGTATCCAATATTTTAAGACGGTCCTTTGATATTGAAACAAGATTTGAGGAAGTCACCTCTCTGGGGAT
>CABMIA010000051.1 GCA_902386085.1 uncultured archaeon | reverse complement strand
AGGGATTTTATGGCTTCGCATAAAGATTCGATCGTGCTGCATTCGAAAATTTTGTATTTCCCCGGAAGAAGGGTCTGGTCGATCATTATAATGTTGTTTTTCCCGGAATCCCAGTCTATGGTTCTCATCAGCGTTTTATAATCCCATTACATATTTAAGGACTGCCGTTTCAATAAAAACACATGATAGTAGTGAAGCTCGGCGGAAGTCTGATACACCGTGCAAGGGGGCTCGTTCGGGAGATAACCGAGTACTCAAAAGCAAGCGGAAAGGAAATACTGATTGTTCCCGGCGGCTCCATCTTCGCAGACATGGTACGGAAAGCTAACCCCTCGCAGGAAGCCGCTCACTGGATGGCTGTGCTTGCGATGGAGCAGTACGCTTATTATCTCCGGGACGGAAGCGAGGCGAAACTGACAGATAACCTGGAAATCAAAGCAAAAGGTACATACATCCTTCTGCCGTATGCTCTCCTGAAAAAGAAGGATGAGCTGCCGCACTCATGGGACGTGACCTCGGATACCATAGCCGCATGGGTGGCTAAACAACTTGGAGCGAGGTTTATCAAAGCCACTGATGTGGATGGGATTTACCTTGGGGGAATATTAAAAAAAGAGATCCTCGCAGCCGAACTCGCAGGCATGGAAACATGTGTGGATGCAGAACTTCCGCATTTTCTCATGAGGAACAATATGGAATGCGAGGTTATCAACGGCGACTGTCCGGGAAGGTTAATAAAAGCTCTCGAGGGTAATCCGGTCGGAACGCTGATTAAAGGATAAATTTAATAGCATTCGATTCTATGGAAGCCCCAACATACGGAGAATTATTATGGCCAGAAATGAAGCAAAAATATGTGTATCATGCGGAATAAATCTTATAGAGCGCGGTTATTCGCGATTCCCGTGCCCGCAATGCGCAACTGAACTCGGAAGATGCACGAATTGCAGGCACCAGAGCAATCCTTATAAGTGCCCGAAATGCGGGTTCGAGGGGCCGTGAAGAAATGGGCGAAGTAGCGGCCAAGATAAAGGTGATGCCCTCAGGCATGGACGTTGACCTGAACAAGCTTAAAGATTCGCTGAAAAAAGTGATCCCTGCCGGAGCCAGGTTGCACGGCTTCTCAGAGGAACCCGTCGCTTTCGGCCTGAAAGCCCTGATGGTAGTTGTGAAAGTGGGCGATATTGAAGGAGGCACAGAGAAAGTCGAGGAAGCTTTCAGTAAGGTGAAAGGCGTGGAAAGCGTCTCAGTTGAAGAACTTGGCAGGATGTAGGAAAACTAATTCCTGCTAATTATTACTTTATTTCGGGCCTGTAGATCAGGGGTAGATCGTTGCGTTCGCAACGCAAAGGCCGCGGGTTCGAATCCCGCCGGGTCCATTTTTTTTGTTTTGAGAATAAGGGAAAATGTTTCGGGGAAAGGTTTTAGCATATTAAGCATATTATTTGTGCTACAAAATTTAAATCGAGCTGAAGTAGCTGATCTTACATAATGTACCCTAATAATCCAGATAAAGTCAGGATAAATGCTAAAATAAGAATGCTATATCGTTTCAGGTGACATTTGAATCCTGAGATCTATTATGATTACGTAGATTCCGACCATGTGGTGCAGGTAAGAATCATAGTCTCCAGTCTTTCAAATAAATATCTTGCTTTTCTTGATACAGGGTCCGATGGAGTAGCTATTCCCAGAGAACTATGGGAAAAGCTGGAGTTATCACCGAGTTATCCTGTCAGGATACAGAGCGTCACAGGACTATCATGGTCGTATATTGATACTATTATGATCGAAATTTTTGGTGACAAGCATGAGGTTCCCGCTGTTATGTCGGATGACCCGGAAATTCTGATCTGAATGGAGATTCTTAAAAATTATATTGTTTGCTTCGATGGTATTAAGAGAGGGTTGCGGTCAGGAAAGGCTAATCAAAAACCCTGCTTTGGGTTCTTTGCGTGCTTTGTGGTGGGCGTAGAGCGCCGCGCCACCTATTCATCACTCTTTAAATATTAATAACTCGGCGCCGATAGCCCCGCGCAACCGCTCGCATTAGCCGCAAGATTAACAGCGAACTCAATATGAGCTCTCGGGAAAATCATGTTAAGAAGGATAACGAGGTTTCATGAAACCCTTTTGAGCATCAGGATAATCCCTTCGATATGCGTCGACCTTACCATCCCGGACCAGTACCTCATAGCTCTCCAGCAGTCTGCCGTTAAACGCCCCCGGATAAACGTCCAGCCAGACTTTGTTGGGGTATCGTGAGTAACGTGGAGGGTTCGTCCTTAGACTGAGTACCTGCATTCATAGCCGTCAGGATACGACCAGCATACAGGGTATTCTGTTCGTGGTTTTATTGTGTAGAAGGCGTCGGGTTTAAGGGCGAATTTTTTGATGGATTTTTCAGTTAAAGTAGGTGTTCAATTAGCATCTGAGGCAAAATATAAGGCTCACCGCAAAGAACGCAAAGGCCGCAAAGATTTTGCTGCTGTCCTTTGCGTTCTTTGTGAACTTTGCGGTATATTTGCGCCACATATTTATAACTATCAAAATATTAAATTCCCGGCGCCGTTATGTTCCCGAAGTAGGCATCTTACATGAAAATCGCGCAACGTAGGCACCGAACTCATACAAACTCAGTACGAACTCCTGTGAACGATTCCGCGTTACCCTCGAAAGCGTTAAAGATCAAAGGATTTTATTTAAGTAAAGTAAATGAAGAACGAGAGTAAACTGACCTGGAAGGACGTTGTAAGAGAAGCCCTTTTAGAAATCGGTAGCTCAGGGCATCTTGATGATATTTATTCAAAAATAAAGGGACATCCGAAAACCGAAACAAATCCAACATGGAGAGATACAGTCGGGCGGACGCTTCAGCAGTACAGCATTTTCTATCAGGAAGAAAAAGGCAGCGGGATATGGTATCTCAGGGAAGAAAAACCTCTTCTGGAGTTTGACCCGAAAAAGAACCCGAATCCGGCGCATGAAGATGTTCAGGGGATGCTGCTTGAACTCGGGAAAATATACGGCTATGAAACATGGTGAGGGGTTAACGATGCCAAGAAAAAGTTCATTGGAAGACCGCCGGAAGAAATCGCTACAGTGCGTGATTTTCCCAGGCTTCTTTCCTACCCGAAGGTTGTAAAAGAGACGAGTTATATTGATGTGATATGGTTTACTGGCGATACGGATGCTCTTGTGCCCGAATATGCTTTTGAGGTGGAACATACGATTGAAGTGACTAAAGGGCTTGGGAGGCTGTTTGACCTATATAAAGCAGGGTTAAGGCCTGAGCTGTTTATAGTCTTGCCCGATAAGGAATTGGATAAGTTCCATACAGAAAATATTAAAACAATCATAACCATATGTTCAGTATATGACAGAAGTTTCGACAATTAAGCAAGATGTCATAAGACAACTCGATCAACTACCACCTGAACTCCAGCGGCAGGTACTTGATTTTGCTCATGCATTGGCTATTTCTTTTCCAAAAGGTGTTCACGGCAAGCAACTCCTCAGCTTTTCAGGTATCATAGAAACTGAGGATATCCAGGTTATGAGTGAAGCCATTGAAGCGGACTGTGAGCGAGTGGATGTGAATGAGTGGTAGATTTCTGCTGGACACGAACATAATAATTGCTCTTTTTGGAAATGATGCTTCTGTCAAAAATCGATTGGTGCATGCGGATGAAGTTTTTATATCAAGCACAGTCCTGGGAGAATTATACTTTGGTGCCCAAAAATCCAAACATATTAAGAAGAATCTTTCAAGAATAGAGGATTTTGCATCAAGAAGCGCTGTCTTGCCATGCGATACTGATACGGCACGCTTCTATGGGTTGATAAAAAAACGACTACTGGAAAAAGGACAACCTATTCCAGAGAATGATATCTGGGTTGCTGCTGTCGCATGTCAGCATGGTCTTATTGTAGTATCGCGAGATGGTCATTTTAATGCCGTCGAAAACCTGAAATTCGAAACATCGAGACCGATGCCCTTATAATTTTACTGAACATCAAATCAAATAATTATTTAAGATAATATTTATTAATATATATATATATATATATATATATATTTAAATCAGCCCGGCGCCGATAGCCACCGCGCAACCACCTCTCATTAGAAGCCGTGCAAGATTAACAGCGAACCCAATACGAACTCGGTACGAACTTGCGGGAAATCCATGTT
>CABMIA010000050.1 GCA_902386085.1 uncultured archaeon | reverse complement strand
CTGCTGCTGCAAACATTATCTGGAAAAGCAGGAACCCGGCAGAATAGGTGTCCTGGGATGCGCCCATTAACAGGAATCCGCTGTATCCCACATAAGAATTTCCAAGATTCAGGCCCAGTGAAGGGTTTGATCCCCCGAACATCAGGGCAAAACCTATTGCCCAGAATGCAATCGCGCCAAGAGAGAAGTCCATGAAGACCATCGTAAAAAAATTCAATGAATTTTTTACGCGGATTATACCTGCCCCGAGCATTGCAAATCCTACCTGCATGAAAAATACCAGGAAAGCCGCCACCAGGAGCCATGTAAAGTTTATTGACTGGGCGTAATCAGTGTTTGTGAGGCTGCCGTCCCCGGCATTTACCGGGGAAACAAAAACCAGCAGCATTAGAATTATTGGATAATATATAAATTTCGTTTTCATACCTGCTACAGGATGCCTTTTACCTCTTTCTTATATTTAATCATATCTAATAAAAAAATTTTTGATATTTACTTTATTCTCTCTGGAATCCCGAGGCAAGATTATTTATACAACATTTATCAGTGTTTCGAGAATGCGAACCAGGGGATTGTGAATATATGATTGAACTCAAGGCTCATATCATCTCACGCGGAAAAGCGCAGGGAAATGCCCTTGTCACCACTTCGCCGATCTCATTCCTGGGAAGCATTGATCCCAAAACAGGAAACGTGGTCGAAAAAGGCCATGAACTTTTGGGAAAAAGCATAAAAGGGAAGGTGCTGGTGTTCCCTGGCGGAAAAGGCTCGACAGTGGGTTCTTACGTGATTTACCAGCTTAAGAAAAACAATGCTGCCCCATGCGCCATGATAAACATAAAGACCGAGCCAATCGTCGCAGTGGGCGCGATCATCTCTGATATCCCGCTTGTGGATCAGCTTGAAAAGAACCCTGTCACGACCATAAAGACCGGGGATAAGGTTTTAGTGGATGCGATTGTAGGAAAGGTGGCGATCCTATGAATGATGAAAAAGGTTTTACGGAAATAAAAATGAGTTCAGGCTGGTTCATGACTATCTCGCTTCAGAAAAGTGAAAGGGGCGAAGAAGAGAAGGAATATGTGGAGATAGCCAAGGAAAGAGGCGGCCAGAAGCAGCGAAGGTTCTTCCTCAACCCCAAATATACAAGAGCACTGGGAGAGGCACTTGTCAAATTCGCGGACGAAAATAAGCTATAGGATAACAGGACTTTTTAGCATTTATTCTTGTGCTGTTACCGCAGACGTCGAGGATATGATCTGATTGGTAAGAGTATCGACCAGTGTAATGTAAACGTTCTCCCCTGCTTTAAATCCATAATTATTCGACGTCTCACCATCCCCATCCACAAACACCAAAACGCTTGATCTGATATCATCGGAGTTCAGGCTGTCTTCTCCTGACAGCGATAAAATTTCCCCGGTCGACCAGGATCCATCCTTTAACAGATTTTTGTTGGTTGCATCATAATCCGCAGTTTTGCCGTGCTTTGTTAAA
This sequence comes from uncultured archaeon, assembly GCA_902386085.1. Taxonomy (GTDB): domain Archaea; phylum Halobacteriota; class Methanosarcinia; order Methanosarcinales; family Methanoperedenaceae; genus Methanoperedens. The sequence goes on along the minus strand of CABMIA010000050.1, from coordinate 12,973 downwards.
TTGAGATACAAGACCTGTAAATTGCCGATATTCGGGTATGAGGGTACATATCCTCCCCGGAAGACCGGGCGATAAGAACGGCCTTTTCCATAAATGATTATTTTTGTTCGACCCATGTCCAGGCTATCCCCTCCTTTATGCTTGAGTTTGATCGTATTATCTTCAAATGCAACCGAAGGAGGAAGACCACCTTTTGCCTCTATGGCTACAATTTTGGCCTGCGGTGCGATCCCGGGAGATACAAGACCATACACCGATGATACGGATAGTGCAACTATGGAAACCATTATCACAGTCAATCCTATAAGCATGGCCACGCCGAGCACGGAAGATGCGGCTCGCTCGCTCCCACTGAATTCACTCATAGTTCCCCCAAGAATTTATTCTAATTCTTAACCATTTCGATTTTATTTTATTGCTGCGGCCCTGGTGATCTCAGCGCCCAGCGACTTAAGTATCGAATCCCGGAAAATATTTGCCTCGGGACTTGTTCTCACCCTGGGGCGCGGGAGACTGATATTAAAGACCTCCTTCACCGTGCCCGGCCGCGCCGACATCACAATGACCCTGTCCGCAAGGTAAACGGCTTCCTCAACGCTGTGGGTCACGAAAAGGGCGCTTATATGTTCATTTTCCCAAATCCTCAAAAGTTCGCCCTGCATGAGATTCCTTGTCTGTGCGTCAAGGGCGCCAAAAGGCTCATCCATCAACAGAAGTTTAGGGTTGTTGGCATATGCCCGTGCAATTCCCACCCTCTGCTTCATCCCGCCTGACAGATCACGGGGATAATGGTTCTCAAATCCTCTCAAACCCACCAGGTCTATATAGCGCTGCGAAATCTTTCCGAGTTCATCCTTTGGCATCCCTTTTGCCTGCGGCCCAAACTCGATATTCTCCCTGACAGTCCTCCACGGGAACAATGCGTATTCCTGGAACACAAAACCGCACTCCTTATTTACACCCGTTATTTTTTTCCCGTCGAGGAATATCTCTCCTGCGGATGGAGTGTCAAGCCCCGCAACAAGGCGTAATATCGTTGTTTTTCCACACCCGCTTGGACCGAGAAGACATACGAACTCCCCGTTCGCGACTTCAAAGTTTAACCTGTCTACGGCTAAGAATCCGTTGAAGTTCTTTGAAACATCGTGCAGGACTAATCTACCCATTTGACGAACCTCTTTTGCAGGAGCAGTATGCTGATGTTCATAATGTATCCGATGACCCCGATCACTATCATGCCTGCAACCATTTCCGCGTAGCGCCCTAAGTCGCCCATGTTCCAGATGAAATATCCAAGGCCGATCGGGCTCCGTATAACCATTTCAGCTGCCACGATCGCCATCCAGCCAACACCGAGCCCGATCCGCAGTCCGGCTATAATGGACGGCAGGGCAGATGGTATAACGACCATGGTCACTATTTTTGAACCGGAGGCGCCAAGGGTCTTTGCTGCATCGATCAAACGGGGATCTGTGGATTTCACCCCATGAATGGTGTTAAGGATAATAGGGAAGACCATGCCGATAAACACAATGAAAATCGAGCCACCCGTGACAAGGATAAATATTGCAAGCGGGATCCACGCCATCGGGGGCATGTTTCTTATAATTTCAATTATCGGATTAAGAATATTCCCGATAAGTTTTGAGTAGCCTACCCCGATGCCTACAGGAACGCCGACGACAAATGCGACAATGCCGCCCTGGATCACACGCAGCAGGCTCGCTTCTGTATGGTCAACTATCCCGTATGTAAGTCCGGGGCCATGAGTTTGCGTGAACAATGCCCCTGTAAGAGCATACCAGGTCTCAATAGGTGTGGGAACATCCCGCAGGCGCATAAAAGGGATGTTGAAGATATCGTTCCTTGCAAGTATCACCAGAGCATGCCACAGTATTAAAAAACTGATAAGGGAAACTACATTTATAAATAATACTCTCCCCGGCGAATTGGATTTCATCAATAACTGACCTTAAGTCCTTCCTTATCAGCGGCCATCAGGAAAAGCACATGCTGGATCGTGCCGGGTCCGGGATATCCTACTGCTTTTCCTCCCAGGTCTTTTAACGAGCTGATATTGTTTGCGACCACGATCACCGAACCTTCATCATTCATGCCTGCGATCACGCCCACGCGCGCATCATCTTTTGAGAAGTCGTTGCTGTTTATCCTGTGTATGATAACAGGAGGGATGCCAAGGCTGCCAATGTCCACAGTGCCGGATTTAAAGCCTTTCTGCATCTCGAATGCGCCGTTCTGGAATGGAGCCCCTTCAGCGAGCGTGATATTTATTCCAACGTCGCTATACCAGCCTTTTCTCCATGCTACATAGAACGGCAGTTCATGGATGTCATTGACAAGGTAGCCGTACCTGATTGTTACAGGTTCTTTCAGCGCTACATCCTTGAGATTAGCGTCCTTATTGGCAAGCGCCCATTCAACGTACTGGTTGGTTACAAGAGAATTCGCATAATCCGAGGCATTCTTATACCCTGATTGATTCCATTTTCCTGGGTCGAAGATACCAAAGTCCTGTATCCGCTCAATAAAGGTGGTTTCTTTAGGGATGTCGTTCCTGTAAACGAATTCGACATCATTGATACTCATGTTCGCCGTCTGCCGGTCGCTAAGCCCCCCGAATTCCATTGAGAAGTTTATCAGTTCTTCATGATCCGGTGAGCCGCTATTCTTTGCTTTATTGATATATTCCACAGATCTCAGTTGCATGAGAGCTACACGTTTGAGGATATCATCTGCGTTTCTCGTGTTCTTGCGCCAGTTGTAGTTGTACGCTATTACGCAGCAGGGATGTTCCTTCCAGATATCGCCTGAGTAGAGCAGGGGTTTCCCGTATCCTTTAGTTATAGCTGTAGATGGATACGGTTCCCAGTAAATGAACCCTGCGATCTCGCCTGTCCCGAGTCTCTGGACCGCGCCCTGCCCGTCCATCTTAACCAGATTTATCGGTTCAATACTTTCCTGTGTTTTTTTACTTTCAAGGCATCCTGCCACGAACACAGCCAGAATAATAACCAGCAGAATATTGAATGAAGTTTTCATGATTTTCGTATAATCAATCATCATTTAATGCCTATTTAACGATTTCCTTATTTATTTACGCAGTAACCCAAATGTATTAATAATGAGCTTATATACTACAAACGTGTTAAGATAATACTATGACCTCAGATGATCTCATAAGAGCGGCAGTGGAGTCGGATGAGGCTTTTATGAAAGAATTCGCAAGGATAATCAAAGAAGAACTGCGCATGACAGCTTCCGAATTCAGCGGAAAATCCGGCATACCGCCAAGCACTATCTATAAGTTATTATCCGGCCACAGGGAGCCCAATATCAAAACCCTGAGGCAGATCGTGGAGGTACTCAGGAAAATAGAAGGAACCGAAAAAGCTGATTTCATAGCCGTGATCGCAGCCCGTCCGGTGCTTGATTATATCTCGGAGAAAAAACTGAAGGTTGGGGGCAAACTTCTTACGATCAGGGAATATTCTGCGACTTCCATGGAAGACGCCATTGTTGCCGCGATCAGGGCAGAAAGGGATGGCGCAAAAGCGCTGGTATGCGCCCCCATAGTGAGCACCACGGTTGAAAAGGTGCTACGCATCCCGGTCGCCACTATTATGCCAAAGGACAGCCTGATCGCAGCCATAGAGCTTGCCGCGAAAAAAATGGGATGAAATACTGCGTAATAATGGATATAAGAATTAATTATCTTAAGAAAGCGCTTGACGAGGCTCGAAATATAGACGAAATCAAGCTCGCAGACAGAATAAAAACGATAGGATTCAAATGCAGGCGCTGCGCAGAGTGCTGCAAATCGGAAAAAGGCGATAATACTGTAATGGTATCGCCTCCTGAGATCAGGCGGATATGTGAAAGAACCGGGCGCAAACAAGAGGATTTCACGGTCCCGATGCCTTCTGAGGACAGAGATATGGCAGGGAATGTCCATACATTTGAATGGGTTCTCAAAAAGGGAGGTGATTGTATTTTCTTAAAAGATGGGTTATGTGAAATATATGAATGCAGGCCTTATATATGCAGGACATACCCTTTTTATCTGGCAGACGGGCATCTCCATGTTTCCGAATGCGCGGGAACAGGAGGAGCGATCAATAATGAGGACAGCCTGAAGATTGCAGCGCTGTTAAAAGAACGGTATATCGCTGAGATCAATGAATCGATTTCACTTTTTGGGAAGTTCAGAGGATTCAGACCTGGTGGAAAAGGAAATACCTGCGTTCACGATAGCGAGGGGGAGCACTGGGTTGATTCAGAAATTTATAACCTGTGATTTTAGCAAAATTATAATACTGTTCAAGTAAGTCTTATGTTAATATGCAAACCCAGTTGAAGCGCTATGCCATAACAATTAAAGGTAAGGTTCAGCACATCGGGTATCGCGGCATAATAGAAAGCATTGAGAAAAAACAGATCAATGAAGACCTCCCTCTTCCCAATTTATTTAGTAGAATTGCAACCGATGAATACTATGAATTCGGCCGGAAATTTGACATCGGGTTAGACTATCTGGACGGAATAAAGACAGACACCGGTGATATCAGGGGTACCCTGGGTGATATGAAAGGTACTCTTGAAGAAGTGAGCGGTGGCATTGGAGATGTCAAAAACACTCTGGGAGATATGAAAGGTACATTAAATAGCATTGATAAGACGTTAGGAACCTTTGTAGGGGAGCAGAGAGAGCACAACCAGCGGCTTGAGAAAATCCTCGAAAAAGTCTCGGAAAAATAATATATCTTATGAAATTACTTGCACTCGCAGACCTACATGGCGACTATTCTCATATTGAAGCAATTCGCGAGAAAGCAGGGTTTTTTGATGCTGTACTGATTGCAGGGGACATAACCAACTTCGGACCCGATGAGCATGCAATCGAGTTATTCAGAATGTTCAGGGAACCGGTGCTTGTAGTGCCAGGGAATTGCGATAATCCCTCGATTCTGAAAATACTGGATGAGAGGGCCATTAACCTGCATAATTCTGTCCATGCCTGTGAGGGTCTGACCTTCATTGGGCTTGGAGGATCAAATCCCACACCTTTTAATACGCCGTTTGAACTCTCAGAAAAGAAAATCGGTGAATACATCGGTTTATTATTGAGCGGACTGGAAGGCAGGATCGTATTATTATCCCATGCCCCTCCCCGGAATACGACGGACAGGTTGCCGCGGGGAAATGCGGGCAGCGAAGCAATTGCCCGGTACCTGGGACGGTTCGACCTCGTCGTTTGCGGACACATCCATGAAGCGCGCGGATATGTGAAAGTGAACGGGACTTTGGTCGTGAATCCCGGGATGGCATCAAAAGGGCAGGCTGCGATTATCACGGTGCAGAATAAAATAACTGTGGAGTTTATTGAAGCATAATGATTAAAATTGCAGTCTCAGGTAAAGGCGGCGTGGGAAAGACCACTATCGCGGGCACGCTTGCACGGTTTCTTGCAAGAGAAAAATATGATGTGCTTGCCATAGACGCAGATCCGAGCATGAACCTGGCATCAGCTCTTGGCATAAAAATTCCTCCCCCGCCCCTCACTGAATTCAGGGAACTCATTGAAGAAAGGGCCGGCGGCCCTGCTGGGTTTTTTAAATTAAATCCCAGGGTGGACGATATTGTTGAGAAATTCGGGGTCACAGGGCCTGATAATGTGAAACTGCTCGTGCTTGGAACGGTTGAGCGCGGGGGAAGCGGTTGCATGTGTCCTGCAAGCTCATTCTTAAAGGCGCTTCTCAGGCACGTTATCCTAAAAACCAACAGCGTTGTGATACTGGATATGGAGGCAGGGGTAGAACATCTGGGGCGCGCAAGCACAAAAGGCATAGATATGATGATCATAGTAGTGGAGCCCGGGGCAAGGTCGATAGAGACCGCAGGAAGGATTGTTGAGCTCGGAAGGCAGATAGGGATTGGAAAATTCGGGGCTGTCATCAATAAGACCCCGTACTTAAATACGGGGACTCATAAAGCGCGAGAAGAGCTAGCTGAAATCGAAGGCAAGCTTAATGAATACGGCATTCCGGTTATAGGAGTGATACCATTTGACGCTTCACTTATCCGTGCAGATATGGATGGCATCGCGCCAATCGAAGGCGGCGGGGCTGCGATCCTGGCAATAAAAGATATGTGCGAGAAAGTATTGATTGGAAAGGAGCGATTACAATAAAAAAATTAGAAAAGAATCCATGCGGATGCAAATGCATTGACGATCTTCTTGGCGGCGGATTCGAGAGCGGTATAGTCACGCAATTGTATGGGGCATCAGGTACGGGCAAGACCAACATCTGCATACAGCTTGCGGTTGAAACTGTCAAAAGCGGGAGAAAGGTTATTTTCATTGATACGGAAGGCTTCTCGGCAGACCGGTTCAAACAAATTGCGGGCGAGGATGCAAAAAAAATAGCCGGGGATATTATCATTTACGAACCCTCAAGCCTTGACCAGCAATATTCGGTAATCGTCGGCCTGGATAAGATAATCACGGAGAAAATAGGACTGGTGATCCTTGACTCTGCTGCGCTTTTTTATCGCCTGGGGCTTACCACAGATGATACAAATGAAGAAAATGTGGCGCTGCGGCGGGAACTTGTGAACCAGATAGGCATCCTTCACGGGATAGCCAGGAAATATGGTATTGCCGTAGTGATCACTAACCAGGTTTTCAAGGACATTTCAACTGGCGAACTCCTCCCCATCGGTGGTAACGCGTTAGAACATCTTTCAAAGGCCATCATCCTCCTCGATAGGACAGGGCCGTCAAGGAGAAGGGCAACATTACGGAAGCACAGGTCAAAAAGTGAAGGCATCTTTTGCGATTTCACGCTGACTGATAAAGGAGCGGAATAATATTATTTCTTTCCACTCAAAACCTTTCCAAGTTTCAACATGAAAACCTCCGCCTTTGTCTTTAAGGATTTTGCAGGTTCCTCAGGTTTTGATGAGATAGAGCCTGCGGCTGGCACCGTCTTTTTCCCGGGTTCGGATTTTTCATCCTTTGAAAGATACCAGGATAATACCTCTGTATAAGCCACTATCCCGATAAGAGCGGACCATACTGAAAGCATAATATGGATGTTCTGGACAGGCACCCCAGCAAATGAGAATTGCTGCGCCGAGAAAAACCTTACTGACAGCCCGGGCAGGAGATAAACAGAGGCAACTGGAATCAGTACCAGTACAAGCGCAGAAAGCAGAGGTGAGATATACACAAGGATCATTAAAATTATAATAATATATATACAAAATACTATTATTGAAAAAATATCCATAATTATTTCCTCCTTTTTATAGCGGCAAGTAAATGTACAACCAGAGTCACACCAGTAATAATTCCGGCAATCGCAATGAACCACAAAATCATTGACAATACTATTTCGGATGGCTTCGAACTTAATGTTGGTTCCTTTTCCTCTTTATCGATATTGCCTGTAACGTCTTTCACGCCAGGTTCAATTGCATTTGACTGCGCATATCGAACCGATCCCCGCATATCGCGATAGGTTGCAGAAGCCGCAGGTATATTTTTTGAAATACCCTGAAGGGTGTACCTAAAGGCGGCGCTTTCCCCGGCTTCAAGCTTACCCGACCATGCTGTGCTTCCGGCGGCGAGTAAATATCCCTGAGGTATGGTATCCGACACTTTTACCTCCGCCGGCCTGTCCCCTGTATTATTTATTGCAAGATTGACTTCAGTCTGGTTTTCATTATTCGCTGCCGTTTTAGTAATGCCTATATAAGGCATATGCACCATCATTTTCACTTTTCGGGTAACGGATAATTGGCCGTCAGACAGGGCTGAAGCAACAGGTAGTATATACAGCCCGGGTTTCTGAGGGGTAACTTCATACTCGAATGTTTTAGTCATTTTGGAACCGAGTTCGATGTCCCAGTCCAGTTCTTTTGAACCAAGTTCATCAGGCAACGTGTCATGTACATGTATTGATCCGTTGTTCGACCCTGAATTATAGACATACAGCCGCACCGTCACGTTTTCATCATCGGTATCGGCAGGGACGCTCTTATTGATCGATATCACGGGTGCAATCAGGATATCCTTACTTACAGTCGTTATGTAGGGATTATTATAAAAATCACGGGTCTCGATTTCTGCACTGATGGTAACTGTTGAGTTTACAGGCAGCCGGGTCATTTGTGATTCGAAGGATTGTGTGCCTGTAAAGCCTGTTGCAGCGAAGTGTTCCGGCTGCATTTCCGCAGCCGGTCCGGCATCAACATTTATACCCACAATATTCTGGACAAAATCGCTTGAAACATTTATTGTAACATTGACTGGCTCGTCCGGCAGGTATTCATCCTTATCCGTGGATACCACGGCTTTTATCTCAGGAACCTTATTTGTAAGGAATTCAATATCTATAAAACCGGTATTATTTATATTACTGACAGCCACCCTGAGGTTCCTGTAATCTTTAAAGCTATCTGATGAAAACACGGCTGTTTCAGGTATGGTTTTATTTGATATTATCAGGTTTACGGAATCAGTACCGAAAGTGTCGACCTTGAAAGTATAATCTTCAACCGAATATGTTTCACCCCACTTCAGCTGGGTTCTTGCCAGCGGTCTCCAGATATCCTTATCTTCAGGTTCACTTATTGAAATCCACGAATAATTCCCTTTTATTCCAAGCAGGGTTATCCCGATAGGACCATATTTTTTAAAATCATTTACATTAAAATCTCCGGTTCCTATCTGGTTCAGATCTTTGTAAACGGTTACTGTCGCTATTGCTGTATTTGAAATTTTTGATTTTATGAGATAATTTTCAAACAGTATGGAGCCGTTGGACTCTACAAAGGTTGAATATTTGGCAACCCAGACATTAGTATTATTGCCTGCTGACGCAACCTGAATAAAAAAGATTAATATACAACATATGATAATCCTAATGCTCATTATAATATAGATTGAATTCTACTGGTTTAAATCTTTTCTTTGATTGGAGAGAAAAAATATTAAAGGAAGGATTACCAATAATGTTATTACTCATTATCAGCATAATAATGAAAATATATTGGAATAATATCATTAAAGGTGGAAGATATGCTTAAAGATCTTACAGGAAAATTAGGAAAAATAGGGATGCCTGAAGGATCTCTCATAAAAAAACTGGAAAGCATTAAAAAAAATACAGAAGCTAAAGATGTAAATATTCCACTGCCAGTTCCTGATATCTCAGATCAGCTCAAAAAAACCCAGGAAGAGTTGACAAAAAAGGTCGAAGAGCTCGTCAATTCAAAATCCGAGCAGATAAAGGCTAACACAGACGCTGTAAAAAATCTTGAAAACCAGATCGGCAAGATGGATCAAATCCTGCAATCAGGGAAAAAGGGGAACGACGAGCTCAAAGACAGGCTGGATAAGATAGATGAAACCGTTCTTGAACTGGCATCATTGTATGAGGTTGTATCGAGCACAGTAAACCCTTTTGTGGGTGAAACCCCCAATCCTGTGAATGAAAAAATCAGCGAGATAGAAAAAAAAGTTGAAGAACTGAGTATTAAAGCACCTGGTGTGCCACCGAATCTGATAGAAGATTTCAATATCAAATTCAAAGCTCTTGAAAACACTATAGAAGAACTCAAAAAAATAGCATCATCGAATGTTGTAAATGAAGAAGCCCTGGTTGAAAAGGTTGCAGGACTCGTTGTCGAACGAGTCAAGCCCACAATTGTACAGAAGACAGAATCCGGAAAGCCATCGACCAAACCGGCTCAAAATCGAGAGACCCCAACGTCACCAGCCAGACAAACAGTTGATGCGTCTCCAAACCAGGATGATTATGATGTAAGGCTTCCCTTCCTGGATAATAAGCCTGAGACTTCAATTGTTCTCCTGAACTGGATCGAATTCCTGATGGAAAAGGTCGGGAGAAATAACCTGGCTGATGTCCTTGAATATTACATTGATATCGGGTGGATAAGTCAGGAGGTCAGTTCAAAAATGGAGAACTATGCAAGCGGCATAGATTATTATGTTGAGAAACCCTCATGGAAACTACTCCCCGAGGATCATACCAAATCATTATTGTTCATTGAACAACTGAGAGGCAATAAGCTGGATAAGAATTCGCTGTCAAAACTTGAAAGAGATGTTGATAAAATCATCAGCAGCAGCGAAGTCCTGATCCTTTAGTTTTTTACACGAGCTTGAGTTTGGAGCCGCAAAACGGGCACATCACCCAGTTCGGGTCTATGTTTTTCTTGCACATCGGACATGTTTTGGCAACCTCTACCTTCTTTATCAGCACATTTCCGCAGGTTGCGCAATTAAACCATGCCTGGTCAACCGGGCTCTGGCATTTTTCACATGTCTTGAATGCAGCGAGCCATTTTTGCCCCTTCAGTCCAGCGCCGCATTTAGTACAGAACTTGTAAGAGACAATCAGCCTTTCACCGCATGAAGTGCAGGCAGGCGCTTCAGCCAATGCGACGGGATTGATTTTTTTCTTCAGGTTTTCAAGACCCAGTACTGCTTCGCGCTTGACCATTTCTACGGCATCGTTCTTTGAAATATGCTCCACTACCCTCGCAAGGCCTTTCGTGAATTCTGGCGTTTCCACATCCATCTTTGCATAGTCCACTTTGTCCTGAAGTATTGTATAATTTAGATATTTCAGGGTCATGAAACGTGTCGCGACCAGGGTGCTTTCCAGCTTTTCAAGCATCTGGCGCTGTTCTTCCTGTGATAACGTCTTGCCCATACTATTCGGTTATCTCCTCTATGGATCTCGATAAAAGTACAGCGAACACAGAAAAAAAGATCAGTATCACGGATATCAAGGCATCAAAAACGGGCTGGATATCATAGGAAACAACTGTCACTATCGTACCTGCCGCCCTTGTTATACCAAATACTATGAACAGGCCTGTCATGATGATAAAGTAATCCCACATAACATCTATTGTCTTCAAACCCTTGAGTTCTCTCGATATTCCCTCAAGCAGACGCAGGGAGAGAACATTACTTATGATTATAGTGATAGCGGCAACGGAATTCAGAATAACAAAGAAAGGTTCATTCATCGGAATCCACCTTGCTGAATAACGTCCAGGGCTTATGCAGCATCGTTCTTATTATATTTTTCAATCCAAAAAGCAATACCATGAACACAGCAACCTCTATTACCGGGTCGAGCATTTTCAAAATAAAAATGACAAAATTGAGAGTTCCTTTCGAATCCGTATCACTCTTGGCATTAAGTACAGTCATCACAAGACTCAAAGACATTATTATGTTCCAGAACGCGAACATTATCATGGAAACTGATAGGTATTTCCAGCTTTCTGAGCCCTTATCTCCTCTTGCCCACAGGACGGATGCAAGGTATAAGGAGCCGCACATCCCGAGAAGGAATGCCACTATCTGAATGATAGTTCCGCTCAGTTCAATGGGGTTCGTCGTCTGACCGGCGGCAGCGGGCAGCGTTAAAAGAAGAAATGTAATTGCAATTATTTTATTCCTTATGCACACAATCTTCTTCTGACTCTGTATTGAATATGACAAGATGAAGCTCTCCGTTTGCGTCTTTCATTTTTTGTTGCGGAAAAAAGAACAATCCGCGGTATCCGGATCGAAAAAATTGTCAGACTTTTACTGTTTTATACCAGTCGCATACCATACATGTTGCATGTTTCTGGGCGTCTGTTCCCTGGACTTTGCCTCCGCAGAAAGTTCCGGCTACCATCCAGCAATCCCTGCCATTCTTGGGGTATGCCGGGCATATTCCCATTTCTCTTACTTTGATTCCGCCCTGTTCTCTTCCGCATTTTTTAAATTCCCAGCAGTTCTTCGGTGCCATAGATGTCATGTTATCTGCACATCTTAATAAGTATCTTTGTGAAAGTGGTGTGGAAAAGGGGCGGCCAACCACAGTACCATGGAACCCTGGATTTCATTGTCTCACAATCAATGCAATCCCTATACATTCCTGTTGAATGCTTCACATGTCATGCAGTTGTGCATCTTCAATTTCACATCACTCTGTTTGATACCGCCACACCATGTACCTTCTATCAGCCAGCAGCGAGCTTCTTCGGATTTATACGCAGGGCATTTCTGCCGGATTTCATCGCTGCATTTCTTGATATCCCAGCAACGAGTATATTCATCTGCAGATTTCAGAATGAAGCGAGATGAAGCCATTTGTAATTCCTCAGATAATCCGGCCAGTTTCTGTGCTGCATTGACCAGTTGAACCATTGATGCCGCCTGCTCTTCTGCCGCTGCCGAGGCCTCCTGCGTCCCTGCGGCCGATTCTTGGCTTACTGCTGATACATCCTCTATCGAGGCTGTTACCTCTTCTACTGAAGCAGATTGCTCCTCTGCCGCCGCTGCAATTTCCTGCACCATGGTTGCAACGCTTCCGACAGCCTGGACAATACGATCAACCGCAGATACTGCGCCTTCGATAGTCTTTCCCCCCTCGCCTACGGTTTTCGTTCCCTGTTCCATACCGACCACAGCATTTTTCGTTCCCTGCTGGATTTCTTTTATCAGCAGGGTGATCTGGCTTGCCGCATTCCTGGACTCTTCTGCAAGCTTCCTGACCTCATCCGCGACCACTGCAAAACCCCGTCCGTGTTCCCCGGCCCGCGCCGCTTCAATGGCAGCATTCAGTGCGAGCAGGTTTGTCTGGTCTGCAATGTTTGTTATAACGCCAATTATATCCCCGATTTTTTGGGATTTTACATCCAGCTCCTTAATTGCAGATGCCGAGCTGTCAACTGTTGCCCTGATATCGAACATCTTGCCCGAAACTTCGCCTGACAGCTTCCCGACTTCCTGGGCGGTCTTGTTTGCTTCAGCCGCATTTTCAGCAGCTTTCTGGGCATTTGTCGCAACCTGCTGCACGCTTTCAGACATTTCTTTCATTGCCCTGCTTATCTCAGTCATCTTTGAAGACTGCTGGCT